>SUST01000004.1 GCA_015063285.1 Thermoplasmata archaeon | reverse complement strand
AATCGAAGAATAGTACCTGTTTTTCGTTTTTACCCTTTATATACTTTATTTATAAATCCAGACATGTCGAAAATACGCGTCCTACCCGCAAATAACAAACATTACAAACATAACAACAATTACAATTTGATGTTATTATATTCCTACGGACATATTCCAATTGCAGCCCCCAAGACTGCAGGTGAGAAACATGAACAACTACAAACAGACCCTTCTGTGCCCTCTTCCGGTCAGCAGGATAAGGGAACAGAACTACATGAAGTACGACAAGTACGGCTGCCGCATCGACCGCAGCAGAAGCAACGAGATGAACACCATACTGGCGTTCTTCGATTGAGATGGATGGATCAAACTTGTTCAAAAATTACCCGAAAGGGTGATAAAGAGTTTTGGGGGAGTTGGGGTGTAAACCCCAACATCACTCTTTCTTGTCGTCTTTCTTGGCGGCTTCCCAGACCTGGACGAACTCGACGCGTGTGACATCGAAAGCTGCCCTGAGGTCTGCGACGATCTTGTACTTGGCGATTGCCCAGTTCTGATCGAACTTGCAGGTCTCGGCCTCGGTGACGACGACTTTGTCGGACTCGACAGCGACCTCGAATCCCTCGGATGTTCCGGAAGTGAGCTCGATGATTGCCTTTGCCTTTGCTACTGCCTCGGTGATCTCCTCGGTGACGGTGAAGACGTACTTCAGGTCGTGGCCGGCGAGCTGGTTGTTGAAGTCGACCTTGACACGTCCTGCTGCGACGGACATGATGACTCCGGACCTGTTGCCCAGTGAGACGGACATTCCAGGGTAGGGGTTGATCTCCTGCTTGTAGAACTCCTTGATAGGGTGAAGCTCGATGAGCTTGGGGTTCCTTGCTCCGGCTGCCTTCTCGCAGGGGATTGTGATGGTCGTCTCCTTTCCGATCTCTGCCTTCTCGATGGCCTCCTCGAGGTCAGGGAAGAGGGTCTTGGATCCGAAGAGGTAAGCCATAGGTGCGTAGGTCATCTTCTCGTTGAAGATTCCCGCCTCTTTGGCTGCTTCTGCGTCTGTAGTGTCATAGAGTCTCTCGTCTGCATCGGCGAGGTAAGCCTTGTATGTAAGGCGAACGAGCTTCTTTGCGTCTGCCATGATATTCACCGTGATTGGTAATTAACTACTGCGCCGATAGCGTCACCTATTATATAGGTATCGCAAAGTAAAGCGCGTATAAGGCACTGGACAGCCGTTTTTCAGGATACTTACCTAGCCTCTGGCACCAGCTTTTTCTCCATACGGACTGTGGAAACGCATATAAACGAGATGCATATACCATGGATTACTACCTGCCGCCTTTGCATAGCCCGGTAGTGCGGCTGACTTGTAATCAGCAGGTCCTGAGTTCGAATCTCAGAGGCGGCTCCACTCTTTTCAATTATCTCCAACTCAATTGTTATGGAAAATGACCGATTCTGACACCGGTGGCCACATCCTCAGCCTTTAAGAGAGGCCAGTTTGTGTTCGATAACGTTGATCTTGTTGTAGAGATCGAGAATCCTGCCCTCCAACTCCTTAGCCTCATCATCAGTCAGATCATCGTCCTTGGACCTCTCGACACAGTGCTCGAGCTCCTTCTTCAGACTGGTGAGCTGGGCTGCCAGATTGTTTGATTTGTTCGATGATTCTCTGTCCGCAGCCATTACACGGACGGTATCGGAGATGCACTTTTTGAGGACATCATCTCTGGCATAGAACTCTATACGGCCACATCTGACGCATGCGAATGCATCCATGAAGCATTGGGTTGCGAAAGAGTGGTCTGCGAACTTGTAAGGGACGAGCGTGGTCCCTCCGCAGACTAGACATTTCATTTGGGGCATCGGAATCACTTTAAGAATCTTATGGTGAAATAAAAAATGGTATGGAGGTAAAAGAAACTTGAGGCTTGCATAACGAGATACAATTGATATGCCTGAACAATAAACAAGGTCTGGTATAAGCGGAAGTGTCTATTCACATAGATACACCGGCAATAGGATTTGATCCTGAAAGCATGACAAAACCTTGTACTCATCGGAAGACTACTATTTTTAAGGACAAACCCTCTTCACCTCAGACCTAAACTATCAGATAAGCAGAATGATAGGGAGATGACATATTGATTGACATTTACAATAAAGAACTCGAAAAGGAAGTAACGGAACGGATGCATGCACTCTATGGAGAGAACAAAAAGATCACGAACGGCGATTACGATAAATCGCTGGCCGTGAAGTGCATCAACGGAACGTTCGTCGGGAAGAAGACCGACAATGTCATCGCATTCAAAGGCGTCCCGTTCGTCGGCAAACAGCCCGTAGGGGATCTGCGCTGGAAAGCGCCTGTTGACTGCGTCCCCGATGATGGGGTCTACGAAGCCTATTACTTCGGGAAATGTCCCTGCCAGGAAGGAAACATCGGTCAGATGGGTTCCCTCTATGTCCAGGGCGAGGACTGCCTGTATCTGAACGTCTGGAAGGCAGACGACAATTCGGATAAGAAGAAACCGGTGATGGTATGGATCCACGGGGGCGCCTTCGAGATGGGCGGCACAGCCGAACCCAGGGAGGAGGGAACCAACTTCGTCAAGGAGAATCCGGACATCATCCTGGTCTCCATCGAGTACAGGCTGGGAGTCTTCGGCTTCTTCCATCTCTCCCATCTGCCGGACGGAAAGGATTACCCTGACGCACAGAACCTCGGACTGCTGGACCAGGCAATGGCACTGAAATGGGTCCATGAGAACATCTCGGCATTCGGAGGGGATCCCGGACAGGTCACGATCTTCGGACAGTCCGCGGGAGGAGGAAGCGTATCGCTGCTCCCGCTGATCAAGGGAACACACGAGTACTTCCAGCGTGACATAGTGATGAGCGGTTCCCCGGTATTCACAAGGTCCACGGAAGAGGCCATACAGTGCACCAACGAGGTAATGGAGATTCTCGGCTGCAAAACGGTAGCGGATCTTCAGAAGGTCGATGTCCAAGAGTTCATAAAAGCCTCTGGCGTGCTAGGGCTGCGCGTATGGGCTGAGAGGGACGGAAGGACAGTACCTCTGGATCCCTACGGAGAATATGAGAGGGGAGCGGCAAAGGACATCGTCTTCATGCAGGGCTGCACCAAGGACGAGATGTCCTACTTCCTGGCCGGTTTCGGTGTGGAGGGATACGGGGCATTCGTAGACGAACGCATGAAGAGGAAGCTCTCCCAGTTGACGGAAGATGAGAAGAAGCTCGCCCTGAGCTTCTGCGAGAACGCCAAAGATGTGTGCGAGGAGTACGACGGCAGAAGCCGTCTCTTCGACCAGATAGTTTTCATCGCACCCCTGTTCAGGATGTCCGAGAACCAGACGAAGGCAGGAGGTAAGACCTACGCCTACTTCTTCACACCCGAGTCCTCCGTACCGATGTTGAGGAGCGGACATGCAGTCGAGCTCTCGACCGTGTTCAACCATCCCGAGGAGACCCTCGTCACCGGAAGGATGTTCGACGAGACATTCGGAAAGACCATGCGTAAGATCTGGGTACAGTTCTCGAAGACAGGCAACCCATCCCTCAGCGCTGACATCTCTCCCGACGGAAAGGCAAAGGACTGGCCCCTGTACGATCTCGAGAACAAGTACGTCATGGTCTTCGATGAGTTCAACATCCACCCTGAGAAGGAATCAGAGAGGAAGATCCTCGATTGGGAGAAGGCCTACTTCCTGACCAAATACTACTGCATCTGAAGACTGATGCAAAGAACCTGAAGGGCGTCGGATGATCCTCCGCACCCTCCGGGAAACATCTTTACTTTTTCACACAGGACCAATACCCTAAGGTCATTCAGATAAAGGATATTTCGGATATCCACCGGTAACAAGCTTGTGTATGGAATAGAATCCTAATACCCCGCCGTAGAGCGAACCGATGGTCTCTGCGGCAACTACCCCCCACCAGATGGACTCCAGGGTACCATATATAGATGCCATAGCAATACATATTGGGATGCGGAGCAGGTTCAATACCAAAATGATGCTCAGGGACTTCAGGCCCCACCCCATTCCCTGGAAGTATCCTGACGACGTGTATCCCAATGGACCAAAAGGCATCATTAGCGAACATATCATGAGCATCGTGACCATCTGAGACCTGAGATGCAGCGTCTCCTCGGAATACGAGAACGGTATGACCAAGAATTCAGAGAACAGCAGGAGCACGACTGTGATCCCGATCGATATCAGAATACCGTACTTCAGTGCAAGGTGATAGATCGACCGCACCCTTTGGTAATCTTTGGCACCTATCGCGGCAGCACATAGAGGGACCACGGCGAAACCTATGGCCAGCGTTGGCATGAAGAACAGATCCATCAGCTTCCAGCAGTTACCGTATATCGCGACACCGTCCACGGATCCGACACCTTCGATGATTAGGTTCATGACCATCATCATGAGCGAGAGCAGCACCATCTCGAGGGATGCGGGAATGCCGACCCTGAGGATGTCCATAATGAGGGCCTTATCAAAGCTGAAACCTTTGAATGTCGGATGGACGTACGTATCCTTCTTCAGGTAATACCAATAGACCACCAGGAACATCGGCACGATCATGGCGATCGTAGTTGCCCAAGCGGCACCGGAGATGCCCATGTCAAGTACGAAGATGAATATGGGGTCGAGAATTATGTTCAATCCTGCACCGAGCACCATTATGTACATGGCGCGTTTCGAAGAACCTTCCGATCTGAGCAGCCCACTGAAGATGTCGCTAAGGATAATCACCGGGAATCCGAGGAATATGGGGATCGCATAGGCCATACAGGCATCCATGTTGGAGGAACCCCCGCCTGCGAAGATGATCTCCTCTGAAAAGATTAGGAACACCACTGTGAGGAATATGCTGATGATCAGACTGAGAATGATGGCCTGTTCGGCTACATGGTTGGCCTCGATTTTGTTATTTGCACCGACCCTTCTGGCCAAGGCCTGCGACACTCCGACAGCAATACCGTTCCCTAGTCCGATCACTATGAAGAATATCGGGAATATCACACTCACCGCAGCCTGAGCATCTACACCGATGGATGTGAGCCAAAAGGTATCGATAATGTTGTTCGCACTCTGTATGAAGTTCGAAATGACAATAGGTATCGCCATCGCAATCAGTGCCTTCTTGGGGTCACCGAGCATGGTCTTGGCATCTTTCGTCATCTGAACTTCTTCAGCCATCGACTGCCAAATGCTTTGAGCAGATTAAAAATGTGTAACCGAAATGATATTCGTGCGAACATATCAAGAAATGGTAAGACTGGGGGCGAACCCCCAGAATATGTTTATTCTGTATCTCTGACGATGGTGACAGGACATGTTGCGTGGAGCATAACCTTCTCGGCAACGCTTCCATTAAGGATCTTCTTGAAACCGTGGCGGCCTTCGGTCCCCATGACCACCAGGTCGTACAATCCGGATTTGTTTATGATCATCTCAGCCGGGTTGCCCACACCGATCTCGGTCACAACATTGATGCCCTCTGCCACACATTTGTCTGCAACATCCTTGACCAGAGTCTCTGCGTCGAAATCCTTTGATTTGACCGCGTATACCGTCAGCTTTCCGTTGATGCGTTTGACTGTTTCGATGGCAACGTCGATTGCCGCATTGTTCTTGTTGCTTACTGGCAAGAGGACACTCTCTATTCTGTTGGAACCGGATTTCAAGGTCAAGACAGGACAGTACGCATTCTCTATGACCTTTTCCGCCGTACCTCCGACACGACCGTATCCGCCGGATTTTCCGGTGACTCCCATGATTATCATATCATGGTCCTTGGACAGATCACTTAACACTTGGTGGGGGACCCCTTCGATTAGCTGGGTTTCAACCTCTAGCCCTGCAGCCTTGGCCATGGCAGCGGCGTTCTCCAAAAACATCTTACCCTCAGTCTGCATCCTGAACGAGATCATCGCCCCGCCATCGATGGATCCGAACCTGTTGTATTCGGTAACATCGACCACATACACGAAGGTTATGTGGGCTGCAAACGTACCTGCCGAATGGACCGCAAGATCCACAGCGACCTCGGAAAGGGAGCTGCCGTCGATTGGAACCAGAACTTTATCGAACTTCATGAGTCTACTCTCCTATGTCTAACCAATGGTGTCGATTGAGAATCGACTAACATAAGTTAATAAATTATGCCGTCTGGAGGACATAGTGGATAATCCTTACTATCAGAAACCAAACATTCAAAACGGTGAAAACATGTAAACGGAGCAGGTGTTTGTGGTATGGGTTGCAGCGGCGGATCCTGTTCTTCATGTTCATCATGCTCGTCAACCGACGGAAGAGATGATAACGAGCTACCGCCAGGAATGCTATCCAGATACAACCTGGATCAATCCACTGCAGATGGGGCCTTGGTCTGGCTTGAGATACTGAGATGTCCTGACGGACCAAGGATTGCAGATGCTAGCTTGCAGGTATTGGCGGAAATATGCGAGATTAACGCTAGCAGGACCTTTGCCGTTATGTTCGGAGGTGCTGACCTCAAACCTCTGTACCCAACGATATTCGGATTGGGTGTAGGGACGATTTACCATGTTAGGGATCCTGATTCGGACTGTTACGATTCCAACACATACTCCATAACCCTCTGCGACATCATAGACAGGGTCGTACCTGCGGCCGTATTGCTGGCAGCAACGGAGAGAGGGAATCAGCTGGGAGAGAAGATCGCTTCGATGCTTGGTGCTGAGCTCAACCCAGATTGCACCAAGATAACAATGGAAGGCAGGATCCTCTCAACAGAACCCGCACCTTTAGACCAGTTCCTCATATCGAACAAGAAAAAGTTCCCGCGTGTAGCAACGGTAAGAATTGACAGCTATCCTACCCCCGAACCGAAGGAAGGACAAGGAACCGCTATATACTGGCAAACCAGAAAATATTTCTGAAAAAAAAGTGCCGCAAAGGCACGTAAATTGTTTGTCTGAACGTAATCAGAATTTGCTTCCGATCTCTGCAGCCTTCGCCAGGATCTCGGGGTTCTGCTCAGCTGCATGGGGAGGGTTTCCATCCACCATCGTGACGACTCCGAGAGGTTCAAACTTGAAGTATGCGGTCATGCGTCCTGCGATCTGGGCTGCGAGCTCGTCTGCACCGGCAGTTCCTGCCGTGACAATTACTGCGAACTTCTTGGGTGCGACGTTGGGGGCCATCGTTCCGTCGAGGAAGCTGAAGAACCTGTCCTCAAGAAGCCTGTACTGGCCTGTGGGCTGTCCGAAGTAGACCGCTGTTGAAAGAATGACACCGTCTGCATCCCTGATGGCGTCGAGTACGGGTGTGATCTCGTCCTTAAGTACGCACTTGCCAGCCTTCTTGCATCCCATGCATGCGATGCATCCGCGCCTGTCCTTCAGTTCTGCAACGTTGAAGACCTGGACATCGTGTCCCTTGCCTTTGGCCGCCTCTACCATGGAATTAAGGATGGTGGAGGAGTTAGCTCCCTTCCTAGGGCTGGAAATGACTGCTACAATCTTTGCCATTTATGTAACCTCATGATAAGGAAAACGAGGTGGTATAAAGACGCTGGCCCTAGTAATTCAGTATAACCGTTCAGTTATGTCCGCACATGGGACCATCTCAGGCACCTCTCCGTAAATGGCGACTTTGTCACCAATACAGGCGAGACAGCCTTTGACCCCTTCTATGGATCCGATCTGCTCCAAAGCATCAGTAACCGATCCTTCGTCCTTGACAAGATTCCCCAGAGCGGTTGCACAGCAATCGGCCAGGATCACATCGTCAGAGAACACGGTGCATACATTGGAGTTGCCCAATGAGACGGAAGGCCCTATCTTGGCAGAGGATGAGCATATCCCCGTGATATCGTCCGAACTCACCTTGAAGGCCACATCCTTCAGGACCGGGTGATCGGCAAAGAGCCCTATCGGGACCGAGCGATCGGAGAGGAAAGCTATGTCCCCTCCGTTCTCCACAATGGCCTCTTTCGCACCGGCTTCCCTCATCTTCTCGACCGCAAAAACTGCGACAGCGCCGGCTACTCCGGCGAAAGGACCTACTCCAGACAGGACGGAAGCGTTACTCATCCTGCGTATAAGCTCATCATCACCGGAATCGGGAGGATAAGGCTCATAGGTTATTTGGAAGAACTGATCCTGAGCGACCTTGGACTCTATGATGTCTCTCGCCGAGAATATAGCATCCTGGGCTACCCTGATGTATTGCTCGTCGCTGACGATATTGACTATCGTCTCCTTGACCTGGAAATGGACCCTCATAGATCGAGCTTCAGAGCATGGACGGAGCAGGCGTTGACGCATGCGCCGCATGCGATGCACTTGGAGCTGTCCAGTTTAATCTCGTAGGTATCCTTGTCGGACGAGAAACAGTAGGCTGGACAGATGGATTCGCAGGCACCGCAATGCCAACATAGATTCTCATCGCGAGTGATATGCTTGGTCAGGCATACAACGAAACCGGCCTCCCTGAGCCTGTTCTCCGCTGCTGTCAGTTTCTCTTCGTCTCCGACCAACGAGAGGATCATAACTCCGCTTCCATCACCGGAAATCTCTGCCTTCAGGACATTGGGCCTCAGGTCGAACTCTGAGACCAATATGTACGCGACGGAATCCTGGACGTTCGATTCCTCGAACTCTATCTTCAGCTTTCTCTCCATCTCAGCACCCCCTTTCCTGCAGTTTGTTAAGCTTCACATCCTTGGGGAATGTCAAACAGGGCTGGTTGAGTGTGAACTCCTTGTGCTCTATCCAATCCTTCAGGATGCCTGCGACCTTCCTGGCCCCGCTGTATGAGGACAGCGAGGAAGTCCTGACCGCCTTTCCGTTGTATTCGACCTTTCCGGATCTGAGCTGGGCATAGCTGTACCTGGCCATCGGAGGCCTGTCTATGGGCTGACTGTAATCTACCATATCCGCGAATATCTCCTTATCCGATATTGCACAGCGCTGGATGATATCTTTGTTCAAAATTGGGATGGGTATGCCGACCCCGACTGCCATCGAGATGCCATAACCTGTGATGTCCAGGCCCCTTACGAATTTGGAATCCATCTGTTTCATGTCACCGATGAGCGCAAGCGTCCTTGATCCTGCCACAGGCACACCGTTGACCTCTTCCACATTGGTCTTGTACTGCGTACCCGGCCATGTAACGTATCCCTCTCCACCTCCGAGGAATATCTTGGTCCCCATGCCGATGGTCTCCAGATGGGGGTCGTTCAGAAGCGGGGAGAGCTGTCCGGCCGAAGAGTATGATGCATTCTTCACCCTGGGGAGCAGTTTTCCCATGTATGTGTAGATCGTCCTGTCAGAGGTGTTCGTAGCGACCCCGTAGTTCTGATAGCAGTTGCGGGGGTTGAACAAGTAAGCGTCATTGACGTCATCGATGGAGATCCATGTGTCTATATCCTTCCTGACGTAGCAGTCTGTACCAGGGCCCCAAGCGTGAAGATGAATCTTCTTGTGAGCAATAAGATCCTCTATGACATGAGCGCCTCCGTATCCCCCTTTCTCGCCGGGAACGGTAGCGGTCGCACCAATGAACGTATCGACGGCAGCAAGACCTCCGTCGACCATGACATCATTGAGTCTGATGTCCGTCATGCGTATGGGCGGGGATGCGTGTCCGAAATTAACGAAAGCACCTGATGAGCACATGGCTCCGAAGGTACCTGTCGTCACAACATCTACCTCCTCAGCGGCCTTTTCGGCACCCTTCTTCTTCACGAGATCGATTACCTCTTCGGCGGTGTACACGACAGCCTTTCCGGAGCGGATCTTCTCGTTTATCTGCTCATACGTCTTTGACATAAGCTCCCCTCTGAATGGGTAGCGAGTATAGTTGGCCACCCTTATATATTTTAATTAAAGGGGAACGGAAATGGTTTGATTCAAAGTTCAGCCAACGGCTTCACAGATGAGGTATTCCGGTCCATGTAAGGTAGCAGGCCCTTAGGATCGGAACATCGTCTAGGTTGCTTGTGATGAACTTTTTCATGAACATCGTCGAGACAATACCGCATCCGATGATGTATGTTGCCAACATGACGAACACGGCACATCCTGCACCTGTCGGGAAATCAAACAGCCCCTCGACTCCGTATGCCATGATCGCGGTCGCCATCATGCATATTCCCGAGACAACGGACACCATGGGCATGAGGATTGCTACCAGCGCGAAGACCATAGTGATTATCGTGGTGGCCAGGATAACCGTCTGCCCATCGAGCATACCTATCCTGAGCAAAGTGGTATCGAAAGAGCTGAAATCCAGAGGCAGGGCGAACAATGCGACCATGGTCAGAACGAATGCTGCCAACGATAATACGATCGCGGGGCGCCTTCCCGAGCTGTTATACTCCTTCCTATCCGGCCCCTTTTCTTCTTGGACATCAGCCTTCTGAGGAACGGGGGGACTGACAGGTTGAGAAACCGGAGGGTTGTTCACCGGCTGCATTGGGGTAACCGGCACCATAGGTGCAGGGCCGATGCGTTCTATGGGTTCCTGGGCATACGGCCTCTGTACTGGGGGTCTCGGAGCATACTGTGGCTGCACAGGCTGCCTGGAAGAATACTGTGGCTGCATCGGGGGCCTCGTAGCGTACTGCTGTTGTGCTGGAGGTCTGAATGTATAGGCCTGCTGTACCGGCGGCCTCTGAAAGGAACGATATGGAGATGCAGAGTACTGCCTGTTGGGGTTGTACGCACCCAAGCGCTCAACCTCCATGGAATCTCTTCTGATACCGACCTGCATCGGTGCACCGCAATTGATGCACTCAGTGCGACCTTCTGAATTGTTATAACCGCATCTGCCGCAGAATGTGATATGCTCACCTTCCCTATGATTAGGAGGATAGGGCATTGTGGATAAATAATAAACCCTGTTTATTCGAGTCTGGAGCGACCGTTGTTAGAATTCTAGAAATGTTTCTGCGACGGACCCGAAGGGTTTTTCCTTCGGACCGCCGCTGTTCATTCTCAGTCGTTCATCAGGCATCTCAGAGTGTTGTTGACGTATGCCTTGATCTCTTCGGGAGACTTTCCCTCGGCCACCTTGGTCAACACACTGAGCATCCCGTCAGCGTAATCCGCTTCAGAATTGTTCTTTGCCTTCATCTTTGCGACCATATCCTTCTCTTCTTCGATGGACATCATGGTTTTACCTCCATTCACCGTATCCATTCACACATAGTATATGAACATGCGGTCGATCCGTTGGTCTGACAATTTCTTATCTACTCGATAACCATCACTTCTCTCAAACAGAGGGTCCAAAGTATCCGAATCATCCGCAAATGGTGAATCAACGTTTCTCAAGAGGAAGAAGAGTGGCAAAATACGACGAACTCGGCAGGGCGATCGAAGAATCGGTCAAAAGGGTTAGCGAGGGGAAGCGCGTAGGCGTTGCCTTCTCGGGCGGAATGGATTCCGGTCTGATTGCAGCATTGGCTTCTAAGTATGCCAAATCGGTCACCTGCTACACATGCGGAACTGATGATTCATTCGACGTCGCTGCGGGAAAAGAACTGGCTGAGATACTTGGTCTTCCTTGGGTACACTGCAGGATCAGCGAAGATAGGATAGAAGACGACATCCGCGAACTGATATCGGCCACCAAGGTCAGCGACCCTTTCACGATAAGCTATGAGATGCAACTTTTCACCGTATGCAGGACCGCAGATGAGAGGATCGTCCTCAGCGGACAGGGGTCGGACGAATACTTCGGTGGATGCGCCAATTCGATCAACGAGGATGATGCAGGCTATGAATCCTTCAAGGACTGGGGAATCGATAGACTGATGAAGGTCTCGATACCGTGCGAACAGAAGATGGCTTCCAATTTCAAGAAGAAGGTCTTGTACCCCTATTTGGATGCCGATGTCCTCAGATGTGTCTCCGAAATAGATCCTGAAGAGCTCAGACCTAGGTCCCTGGAGAACAGGAAGAGCGTGCTGAAGACTGTCGTATCTGACCTTGGATACCCTGTGCTGGCCCACCGCACCAAAAAGGCCTCGCAATACGGATCGAACACAACAGAATTGATCCGCGATGCGGCCAGATCCAAAGGGCTCAGATACAACAAATACATTGCCGGAATCTACGAATCGCTAGGGCTCAGAGATGCCAACCTTCTGCGCGATGCGGCAGTGGATGTGAGAATGGATCCGATCCTCCTATACGATGCTGAGAAGGTACTGTCTGAACTGGGAATGACTCATTCAGAAGCAGTGTCTGCGTTCTACAAGAGACTGGTATCTGAGAAGAACATTCGTTTCCTAGAAGACAAGAAAGATGAGTGATTCCCATCGATTTGGAAGCTGACGGTTTCTACGAACGTCCGATAATCAATCTTTTAAACAAGATGCATTGTAACCGATATCATGGAGTTCTGCCCGAATTGCGGCCGGTATCTGAAGGACGATGAATACCAATGTCCTGAATGCGGCAATATAGTACGCCAGATGCCGCACGTGGACCATACACCTCCCGGATTCTCGGATTTCTACGACGAGAAAGGATCACCCAAGAGCCTTAGGGAAATGATATTCGAGAAATGGTTCTTCGTAGCGTTGGTCATTGCTTTTGCAATCGCCTTCTCAATCACGTTCTTTTGGAGATTCACTGTACTGATCTTCTGCATACCTCTCCTGATCCCTTCAAGGAGACTGAGCATTGCACTAGGTGCATTAGTAGGATTGTCAGGAGGGACGGCGGTCGCCCTCCTGATAAATTATTTCATTCTTGCTGCTTAAGCGTGAAATCGAAGAGCTTGTCCATATTCTCACCGGTCTTGGCCGATACGGCCTCAACCGGCTTCTCCGGAAAGTTCTGAGAGAACCATTGTCTGATATGCTCAACCTGCCCAGGTTTGGCCAGATCCACCTTGTTGATTAGGACCAGATCCGCCCCCGACATCTGCATCTTGTAGAACGCCTCCTTCTTCTCCAGAAGCAAGTCGAACCTCTCCACATCCGCAAGACCGATGATGGAGCAGGACTCCTCATCGATCATGGCCGTGTGCACGAACTGCTTTACCTTATGGGGCAGCGCCAGACCGGTAGGCTCTATGATCAGGATGTCAGGGTCCAGATCCCTCTTGATGTTCCTGAGGGTTGCCTGGAGGGTTCCCACTAGCGTGCAACAGATACAGCCTTCCGGAAGCTCAGTCGCATTGTATCCTTCGGCTTTTATCGTGGCTCCGTCGACACCGACCTCTCCGGATTCGTTCACTATGATGGCAGTCTTCAGCCCTTTGTCCACGTAGACCTTGGCCAGCTCAAGGAGCATGGTTGTCTTTCCGCTTCCCAGGAATCCTCCGATGATGAACACATGCATACTATCATCTCAGAACGTCAGCTTGAGGTTGTCGTACTTGTAGACCTTCTCGGGACAGCTGAACTGACATCTGTAGCATGCTGTTCCGAGACAGTTCTTGGTCTTGACGACGATCTCCTTGTCATCGGTGACTGTCAAAGCGTGCTCGGGACATTCCTTCTCACACTTCTTGCACCCAATGCACCCGTCCATGTATCCGCGCAGCTCGGTACCGATGTCGTGAAGGATGTACAGACCTCTGTCTCCCAGATCGGGGATGTCACGCTGGACCATCCTGTGGACGGTCGGGTTGCCCTTCGGCTTGGGTAGTTCTTGGATACCTGCGATCGCGTTGTTCCTGTTGTACATCTCCATGCTCATACCCTCGTCGCAGACGGCGAGTTCCTGAGTGTAGATCTGCTCGAATATCGGGTCTCCAGCGAACATTATGTGGTTTGCCCTGATTCCGTTGGCGATATCCTGGAGAGTATCGAGAAGTTCTGGATCCCTGAGGATATCGGTGGCCATCGCCAGCGAGGTGTTTCCATACTGGTAGATGGTGTCGCATGACGGAGGCAGAAGTCCTACCTCCCTTGCCTTGACCGCATCCACATAGGTTCCAGAGGCTCCAGCCATGTACATGATCTTCAGGTCGCTGAACTTGATTCCTGCATGCTCCAGCAGGGTGAAGTGACCGGCCCTCATGGCGCCGATGGCCTTCATGGCTTCGGAGATGTCGTGGGAATCGATGTAGACCCCATCCTGGAGATGCAGTTTTCCGTCAGAGGTGGTGAGCTTTCCCTTCCTCCAAAGATGGGAATCCAGAACTGCGGCCACGGCTGCGATGACACCGGTTCCTGTGATTCCTGTGGCCTTTCCGCTCATCGGGCCTTCATCGACCACAGTCTCCAGTCCGAAATCGCATCTGGATCCGTTCTGAGGCATGATGTTCTCATCGAGTACCTTACAGATGTATTGGAAGTCATATTCCAAATCAGAGATTGCACCGGGTCCCGCGAGCATACCGCATTTGATGGATTGACCTTCCATAGCGGGTCCTGCTGCGGCTGATCCCGTGTATATGTTGTCCCCTATTTTGAGGGCCATCTCCGCGTTGGTACCGTAATCTGTTACGAGACAGTTCTCCTTCTGATCCAAGAATCCGCTCTTGTACATCATGGCGAGAGCGTCGGCTCCGATCTCGTGCCTGATTGCCGGAGGGACGCAAAGTTCGCATCCGTCCTTGACATTAAGCCCCACATCCACAGCTGAGAATACTCCTGCATCCCTCTTCTGGGCAACGATGCCTCTTGCTTTGTGGGCATTCTCACCAGCGAATGCGAGATCGTCCACCGGTATTCCTTGGAATAAAGACAATTGAATAGGGTTTCCACAGATACTGACCCTTTCGACCTGATTCAGATCCACACCGAGTGTGGCGATTAGTTTGTTGACCGTATCTATGAGAATCTTATGGGCCGTCTCAGTACCTGCGTTGATGCAGAATGTGAGATGATCCATGATGTTCGCTCCCGGTAGGGGATGACACTCCGTAACAGACGTAGACAATATCTTGCCGTTTGAGAGATCGACTGCATGACCTCTCGTTCCACTAGTTCCTATGTCTAAAGAAATCCCGTAACTCATTTTACCTTCCTGACCTGCTGGCCTTCTTGCTAACTCCTTATTGTTCTTATTATTATTAATAGAATATCTTTATATTCGTTGGATATAAATTGATTAGTCAATAAAAATGATTTATCGTCAATATTATTTAAAGAATACCTCCGAGTATATAAATAAAGCATGGACAGAGCATCCATCCATCCACCGAATTATATACTTCGTCACCCATCCAACTAACAGTAGGGTGTTGGGCAAGCAGCACCTGAAATCAAGAAGGAGGAAAAACAAATGATAGACTATTCTAAAGTCGATTTCGCAAAGATCCTCAGGCGTTACGACGTCGAGGGTGAGAACGAAATGACACCCGAAGCAATCGCAAAGACCATGTTGCCTAAGGACCCCGTCCTGGCCAAAGTCGCAGACTGTGTCCTGTACATGAAGTTCAAGGACGTAGGGCCCGCAGTTGCTGAGGCACTGAAGTCTAAGGATGCGCTCGACATCATCAACAACGGACTTGTCGTTGGAATGGAATGTGTCGCAAAGCTGTACGCAGAGCACATCTACTACCTGCCTGAGATCATGATGGCCGCAAAGACCATGGAGATCGGAATCGCACTCGCTGAGAAGCAGATCCCCGGTGGAAGGACCACCAAGGGAACCGTCGTCATGCATGCTGCAGAGGGAGACCCCCACGACATCGGTAAGAACATCGCTGCCGTTATGATGAGGTCCTCTGGATACACAGTCATCGACATGGGTAAGGACGTCGCAGTCGACGATGTCGTCGCAAAGGTCAAGGAAGTCAAGCCCTTCATGGTTACCGGAACCGCTCTGATGACCACCACCATGACCGCGTTCCCCCGCGCCGCTGCAAAGCTCGTTGCCGCTGGAATCAACATCCCGTTCATGGCAGCCGGTGGTGCAGTGAACAGAGACTTCTCAGAGTCATTCGACCTCGGTATCTACTCGGAGAAAGCACCCCAGACTCCCCCAATTGCCGACAAGGTTCTTGAGGGATACGACTGGAGAAAGATTAGAGAAGAGTGGGACCACATCGTAGGAGCGTGATTTATATGGCAAAGTACACGAAGATGGCATACAGCAGTGCGGATGAGATGGTTTTCGGAACCGCAAAGGAGCCTGTCTCCTACGGATTCGGAATCAAAGTAGGAGCAGGAAGGGTTATCCCTGAGCTCAACTATGGACCCAGGCCCGGTTCCGAGTCATCCCCTGAGAAACTCAGGAAAGAATACGTCGACTACATCTCCAAGGATGTCCTCAACAGGTGTGTAACACTCGGATTCCCCGACGTCCAGCTGGAGACCGAGTGGATCTCTCAGATGGGAGACCCCAAGATGTCCACACCCGTCGTAGAGGGACAGAAGGCAATCTGTGAGAAATTCCACGAGGAATACGGAATCAACTGTGCAGTAAGGCAGACCATCCCTGACCAGCGTGAGGCTGAAGAGGGATACAGGCCTGGAATGGGCGGAAAGCACAGCTACCCCGAGCACCTGTTCCAGTGTGCAGAGGTTGCATGTGAGAACGGAGCAGATGTCCTCTCATGTGAGACCCTCGGAGGAAAGGAGATCGGAGACTACGCAACCACCAACGGAGATATCGTCGCATTCCTGTTCGGAATCGGATACCTCGGATCTATCGATATGGAGTACGTGTGGAAAGAGTTCGTCAACATCGCCAAGAAGAACAAGACCATCGCAGGAGGAGACACCAACTGTTCCGGAGCCAACACCTCGATGTTCATGGCAGGAGGTATGCTCGACCAGGATGTCCAGAGGACCTACTCTGCAGTCACCCGTGCAATCGCATCCGCAAGGACCCTTGTCGCATGGGAGCAGGGAGCATCCGGACCTGACAAGGACTGTGGATACGAGGGACCCATCTGTAAGGCAATCGCAGGAAAGCCCTGTGCACAGGAAGGAAAGAACTGTCAGTGCGCACACGCCGACCTTCAGGGTAACCTGATGGCCCAGGTCTGCGACCTGTGGTCCAACGAGTCCATCGAGTACCACCCCGAGTTCGGAGGAACCTCAGTCCAGTGTTGGATGGGATCCCTTGGATACGAGGTTGCTCTGATGAACACCGCAATCCAGACCGGAAAGGAGAAGGACCTGAGAGACCTGTACATGATCACCGACAGGGAGAGAGGACCTGAGGGACACATCCTCGCATACGACAACGCCTACGAGATCGGAAAGGCAATCGTATCTGAGGGAGACAACTACTACCTCAGGGCCAAGGCAGCCGGACTCAAGGCAGCAGAGCTCATCAAGGCTCACAACGACGCGAAGGAACTCCAGCTCACCAGGAAGCAGAGAGAGGTTCTCGAGGGAATCATCAAGGACCTGTCCGCCCTCCCCGATGACGAGGACAAGTTCTTCGAGTACTGCTGCAAGAAGTACGCAGACGTCCCCAACTTCAACCTGAAGAACTACGGTCTCTGAGCTGAACTGATCAAACTCTAAACCCGGGGGAGACCCCGGGAACCATTTTTTCGATGGAGGTTTTGTAATGTCTGAATTCAAGCCATTAGATCCGACAGCATGCGGTCTCTTCCTCGTGGCGGCAATCTCGCTCCCCTTGGCGGTCTCATGCTTCGACAGCAAGTTCTCCGTACCTGCTGAACTCTTCTTGCTCCTCGGTGCCCTCATCACCGTCGTGGCATTGCTCGCATACAGGGCAGAGAGCAACTTCGGGTTCACAGTGTTCTTACTCGTCGGAGCAGCTGTATTCGCAAGCGGATACGGAATTGGAATCATAGGAAACCTGGCATTCGGAATAATCTTCGTGATGTGTATCATATGGTCGATACTCGCGAAGACCCCGAAGAACCTGACCCTCATCCTATGCACCACGGCAGCGATCTTCCTCGTCATTGCGATCGAGGGAATCTGCGATGTAGATCTGGCGACAGTTCTTGGAATCGTTTCTCTCCTGAACTTCGTTCTCACCTTCTACATGGCATCCGCACTTGCATCCGAAGGAAAGTTCCCCGTGTTCTGATTGAACACTAAAACACTTAGGCCCCGAAAGGGGCCATAAAGCCATTTCATTCCCCCTGGCCGGACCACTATGGTCCGGCCGCACAATTTTCGTCAATAGTCGATAATAACGAGTAATTGTCGTCAATCGCCGTATATCATGACGACAACTCAAATAATGAGTTGTACTATACGGACTTTAGATGACAACGCCTGAGTTGCGCCCTATAATCCCTTTGGATTCTCCCGACTTAGAAATAAGCCTGGTCGGTGGAAAGGGAATCAATCTAGCAAAGATGATCTCCAACGGTTTCAGCGTTCCTCCGGCCCTTTCCGTGACGGTCGATGCATACGAGATGTTCCTGGACCTGACAGGGATTAGGAAGACGATCTCTGATATCCTTGATTCTACGGACTTCGATGACGAAGAATCCCTCGAGGCATCCTCCCAGGAGATACGCCGCCTGTTCTTCGAGACGCCCATTCCTGAAAAGGAACTTGCTTTCCTGAAGGAGAACTGTTTCAACCTTGAAGGGGAGTATTTCGCAGTCCGTTCCTCAGCAGTGGCAGAGGATCTGGAAGACGCGAGTTTCGCAGGCCAGCAGGACACGTATCTGAATGTCAGGAAGCATGATATCGCAAAAATGGTCATCACATGCTGGGCATCCTACTGGAATGCGAGAGCGATGAAATACAGAGAGGATGCGTCGATGGATCACCTCGCCAAAGGAATGGCTGTAGTGGTCCAGATGATGGTCAGATCCGAGATCAGCGGAGTCATGTTCACATCGGATCCCGTCACAGGCGAGGACAATACGGTCATAGAGGCCTCATGGGGTCTCGGAGAATCCATCGTGTCGGGATTGGTATCCCCGGACAGGTATGTCTTATCAAGAGACGGAAAGATCATCAAGGCCGTCATCAAAGAGAAGACGCAGGGATTCTTCCTCATCGACGGCGAGAATAAACTGGTAGATATAGAACAGGAGAAGGTCAACGCGCGCTGTGCTGATGACAACATCCTCAGACTCATAGCCGCAGAGGGCGACAAACTACGCAACCACTTCGGATGCCCTCAGGACATAGAATGGGCCGTTGAGGGAGGAAAGGTCTACATCCTGCAATCCAGGGCGATCACGACGCTTCCTGATGCTTCAGAAAAGGATGACATCCTCTGGTCCAGAGGATACGGTGACGAATACTGGGCGGATGCTACCACGCCTATGTTCTATACCGTGATGGGAAAGCTGCTCACCGACTACGTCAACCACGAGGGGGCACATATGATGGGGTACAAAGATCTCGAATCCGGCCCCCTCACTAAATTGCACAAGTCAAGAGTATACTTCTCTGCAACGGTTCTAGAGAGGATATTCGCCCACTATCCGAAACTCATCCGTTCCAGGGAACTGTTGGACTACTTCCCCCGCAGCGAGCAGGAGAGGATCTCCAAATACCCCAATGACTTCCTCGGCATGATCAAATCGCAGATCTGCCTTCTGATACGCGACCGCGACGGTATGATCTGGAAGACCGATAAGGTCTACAGGAAATGGGCACAAGGGTTCCTCAAACTGTGCGATGAATTCGACTCTTTGGATCTGACAGCATTAGAGGACAAGGAACTTGCGGATTGGTATTTCAAGATACAGAAGGGATCCATAAAGCACTATCAGCTCATCCGTTACGGAATGGTCTCCCATTCGATCATGACAAACCTCTTGGTCAAAAACTGGTGCGGCAAATGGCTCGGCGATGACGGATCCATCTATGCAGGCCTGATGTCCGGATTGGAGGACAATAAGACCATAGAGACCAACAAAGGATTCTCCGACCTCGGAGTTGCCCTGAGGAAAGACCCTGAGGTCAGGGCAAAGGCGGAATCCATGAAACCAAAGGAGTTCGTGGAATGGCTGAAGACATCTGATGTCCCGTTCAAGCAGGTCTATGACAACTTCATCAAGGAATTCGGACACAGATCCGGCACAAGGGAACTCAACGCTCTCAGATGGGCAGAGGACCCCGATTACGTCATGGGAATAGCCCTGCAGATGTGCGCTGGGGATGTTGACCTGAGAGCTGAATTCGAGAACGGGGTCAAGCGCAGAGAGGAGACCGAGAAAGAGATCACCAAGAAGCTCGGATTCTTCAGAAGGAAACTGCTGTTCACAGTTCTGAAGTTCGCACGCACATACCTCATCTTCAGGGAGAATCAGAGATTCTACCTTGACCATATGATGTACAGGAACAGGCTGATATTCCTGGAGCAGGGAAGGAGGATGGCCGAGAAAGGGCTCATCGATGACCGCGAGGACATATTCTTCCTGGAGGATCTGGAGGCCATAGCGTATCTGAACGGAGATAATATCGGCGACATAAAGGCGATAATCGCACCCAGGAAGGCAGAGTTCATGAAATACAGGGACAGACTGCCGCCCAAATTCCTTCTCAACGGAGTGGATTTCGACGACGAGCCGCTTTCACACGGCGCTATGCTCTACGGGGCCGCATCGAGTCCCGGAAGATACCAGGGAAGGGTACGCATCATCATGGATGTGAGGGACCTCGGACAGGTCGAGAAAGGAGAGATACTTGTCACAAGCAATACCGACCCAGGATGGACCGTGGTGTTCTCCAAACTCGGAGGGCTCATCACCGAGACCGGCGGGATCCTCTGCCACGGAGCGGTCATCTCAAGAGAGTACAGGATACCTGCGGTCACCGCAGTCAAATCCGCAACCACTGCGCTTCACACAGGCGATCTGGTGTCTGTGGACGGAAGCAAGGGAGAAGTAACGATACTGGAGGAAACGCAATGAGCACAGAATTGGATTGGAATGAGAGCTACTACTTCAACCTGTTCGACCCCAAACAGGGCGTCACAGGATTCATGCGCATAGGGAACAAACCCAACAGGAACGAGAAATCCGTCTTCCTGTTCGTTATGAGCAAGAAAGGCGTATTTGGAATCAGGAACACCGAGCCTTGCGATGATCGCCACACAGAGTGCTCGGGACTGAAATTCAAGGAATGCGAAGGCAAATGGAAGATCACCTATAGCGGGCCTCTCTTCGACGTTTCAAAGGAGCCCGTTCCCACCATGTCCTCTCTGGACCTGGATTGGGTTCCGGTGAATCCGCTCATGGATTACCACGACTGCGTGGATGAACGCGGAGCCGCGATGTCTGCCAAAACGGCATCAGAACACTTCGAACAATTCGGAGTCGTTACCGGAAAGATCAAGGTGGGCGAAGATGAGTTCTCAATCGAAGCGACAGGAGAAAGAGATAAGAGCGAAGGTGTGCGCGACTGGGGCTCCCCCAAAATGTGGCTTTGGCTGAACTCCGTCTACGGAACCGACCTCGGATGGAACGCGACCAAGCTGTCCACTCAGATAGGGGATGTCGACGCAGGATTCGTCGGTACGAAGAGCTGCAATGATCCTGTGGTCAAGATCGACGTCGACATAGGATACGACGGAAACATGCCTGCATCCTATATCATGAAGATGACCGGGAAGAGCGGTAGGACCTACGACATCGAAGGTAAGATACTCCAGCGTGCACAGCTCCCCATGCAGGGAAGCAAGGACATGATGCTTATCGAGACCATCTCTCAGACGATTTACAACGGAAAGGTCGGTTTCGGTATCGCCGAATTCCTCGTTCCTGTCAAAAAGGAATGAATCCAACCCGGATGAACTCCGGGACCATTCATCTTCAGCCAAAATGGATGGTTTTTACACCATTTCAGATGACGAGCTCTACACAACACACTTATATGATTGGATATCCATCAGTCCTCGAATATCATGCCTGACTGTAAGCTCTGTGTTGATGCCGGCGTTTGTAAGATGAAGACCATCATAACCGCTAGGGCGAACGAAATGGGGATGGTTGAGCTTGACATAAAGAGCGACTGCCCCAACATCCTGAGGATGACTTGGAAAATGGAATCATTCAGCCCTTACTCCGAAGTTGAGGCTGAATTCTATAAATCCGAAGTCTACAAACTCGCCCAGGAAACCCCGATCCCTCATACGGCATGCCCCGTACCGTCTGCAATGGTCAAGGCCATAGAAGTAGCAGGAGATCTGGGCCTGAAACGTGATGTCAGCATCAAATTCATCGATGATGACTCAGAGGCCTGATCACAACTCTATCTTCGTACATAGGGGGACCTGTCTGCAGGCCAGGGCTACGTAATATGCTCTGATATTCTGGCCTCTGTATTTCTCCAGCTGAAGATTCCAGCCAATGACAGGTATGTCTCCGCAAATGATCAGATTGAGTCTCTTTCCTTCGGACAGCTTATTGTCGATGAATCTTCCAAGGTCCTTGGCGAAGGTTATGTCCTCATCAGACAGAAGATCGCGATCGACCTTAACTGTATTGGATTCGGGGTCCTGCCTGACAAGCTCATCGTAGACCACTTGCACCAGCGAGTCCAGACCTTCGACAGTCAGACCAGCCAATGCCTTCGTCTCCTCGTTTGATATGAAATTGGCTACGTTCGGACGGGGATCCGATTGTGGTGGACATGCATTTACCATAGTATCGTTTCAAAAATAGCTGAAAAGGTTTAAAATGACTGGCCAGGATAAAAGGTCATTTCATCTTCTTCTTGAGCTTGGCGATCTTCTTCTTGGCCTCACCGTCTCCGGCAGCGGCCTGTTTTTCCAATTCCGCCAATTCAGCTTTCTTTGCCTGCTGTTTCTTCTCCAGCTGCTTTTTTGACATAGGCATTTTAACTACCTATGTTCGCGATTGCTTTAATCGCCTTAAAGTTTGGGATTTCACTTTATAAGGACGCTGGCGACACCACGGCAGTTCTTGAGGAGCATGATCACATTCTCCTGCAGCTTACCGTCGACAACGATCTGAAGGGTGGACCTGTCCCTCTCGCCGTCATCGCTTACCATGGCCTGTCTGAGCGTGATGCCTGAATTGTAAAGGACGGTAGTGACATCGGCGATAATGCCGGGCACCCTTGCATCAGTCGGGATGATGACGACAGCCGAACAGTTGATCGCATCCGCCATATCGACCATAGAAAGCATCGGCCTTAGTTTTGAGAATATGCTGTCCAGCTCCGGAGTGGCAGAGATGTGCTCCAAAGTGGTCCTGACGACCCTTCTGTCGACCTCGCACGCACGCGCGATTCCCGCATCCGTCTGCTCTATGTCCCCACAGTAAGCAACACCGTTCTCAACCCTTATCCCGTATTCGAGAAGCTTCCTTGCCACCTTGCGCTGCGAAGGATATCTTTTGAGCATAGCTGTGAGCTGGTCCATGAAAGTGTAAGATGTTGTGAATATAACAATGTTCGTCCTTATGCATTATATGACATTTTATGGCATGTGATGGACAAAAGAGTACAGGATTATTGACTTCTAAATGTTAATACATAATCATTAGGGCAGATACTGTACATCATATTCTGGTATTACGAAAGTCCATTATATACTCAGAAAACGTTGTCCAACTACATGTCTGGAGTATCGGAGCGCATCGATCATTTTTTCCACATCACCGAAAGAGGATCAACGATCGGAACAGAAGTGAGAGGCGGTCTGATAACCTTCCTTGCAATGTTCTACATAATGGCCGTCAACCCATTAATCCTACAGGAGGCGGCCGGGCCCGAACTGTTCGGACAGTTAGTCACCGCCACAGGACTGGCAGCTTTTGTGTCATGCATCCTGATGGGAATCTATGCAAGATTCCCCGTAGCATTGGCTCCAGGAATGGGTATCAACGCATTCATCGCATACACCATCGTGATCGCGATGGGCTTCACATACTACCAAGCATTGTTGGTGGTTCTGATATCCGGAATAATATTCCTTGTTCTCACTGTCTCCGGAGTCAGGAAAAAACTGCTTTCCAGCATACCTGCCATCGTAAGACTGGCCATCACCGCGGGTATCGGATTCTTCATAGTCCTGGTGGGGCTCTACAACTCAGGAATCATCATACATGGAGAGGGGTCGGCCCTTCAGCTGGGAGACATTGCATCACCTGGTGTGAATCTCTCCATCATGTGCATAATAATCACCTTAATCCTGTGGTATAAGAAGCTCTGGTACGCCGTCCTGGTCGGAGTAGTGTTCTCTGTCGCATTCGGTTTCATGGGAGGACAGCTTTTCGGTTGGGACACGACGATTGATGGTACAAGTCTGATTCCCGGAGTAGGTACCGCAGCCGTCACTGAACTCATTTCCATGCCTGATTTCGGTCTGTTCGGAGCCATGTTCACCGAATTCACCATGTTCGATTCGTCACTTATCCCTGCTTTCTTAGCATCGGTCGTAGCTCTGCTGATAGTCGATATGTTCGATACCGCCGGAACCCTTCTGGGAATAGGCCAGGTAGCAGGGATCATTGATGAGGACGGGAACATAGAAGGTAACGAGAAGGCACTTCAGACCGATGCAGTGGGCTCCATCTTCGGTGCTATAGCAGGAACCACGACCACAACCTCGTTCATAGAGTCGAGCACTGGTATCGCTTCAGGTGCGAGGACAGGACTGATGGCGGTGACCGTTGGAATTCTGTTCTTCGTAGCGCTATTCTTCGTACCGTTATTCTCGATAATCACCTCGGCCTGTACCGTCGGTGCGCTGGTCCTCGTTGGATTGATGATGATAACCTCTGTCAAAGATATCGAATGGACCGAACCTGTGAACATCGCCACAGCGTTCTTGACAATGTTCATGATGGCTCTCTCTGGATCCATAACTGACGGTATCGCATTCGGTCTCTTAGCATACCTTCTCGGAATGCTAGTGACCAAGAGGTATAAGGAGGTCCCGCTGATCATTTGGATACTCGGACTGATCTTCCTTGGATACTTCTACCTGACTTACGGCATCATACCGAGCATTTGAGTCGTCGGCACGATCGCAAGCCGTTCCTGTTCATCAAAGGAAAATCCAAAATATCAATGCGGTTAGGATGAAACCCACGACCGCACCCATCGCCAACTGGAGAGGAGTGTGCTTCTTCAAAACATAACGGCTCCAAGCTATCGGGGGCAGCAGCAGAATATAGAGGATTCCGAAAGGCCAGAATGCCACTGCCAGCCCCATAGTAGGGCCGATAACACCGCATGAATGGATACTGATCTTCCAAAAAGGCGTGATAAGAAGGATAGCGAATGTCACTACCGCATAGCAGATCATCAAAACTGTGGCCAGCCAAGGCGCCTCCAGGAAGTACAGGAGGACCACCCCTACGGCATATCCGATTACGCCTGCAATTAGCGGGAACAACCTGTCCTCTTTCTTCTCCACGTCGAGTTTATCTGAATTGTTATACTTCTTTGAGAAAAACACGATGTTGACGATGGGGAGTACCACTGCCGCGAATACAGCAGCAACAGAACAAGCTATTCCACTGGTCAGCTCGTCCGAGAATGCGATGCATATTGCTACGAAAGGTATAATGGAGAGAAATGGGGGCTGACCGATCAACGAGAGGAGTTTTGCGACCTTCTCAGTCTTGGGCGATATCGTACCGCTGAACTTACTGGTGGGATCATGCATCGGACTCGCTCCTCACCTTTTCAAGGATCTTCCTGGTCTGTTCATGCGTCTCCTCAGGGGTGCCCGAATTGTCTATAGTTATCCATGAGTCCGTTATGAGCTTCATCCTGCGGCGGGTCTTCTCCAGACTCTCCTCGGTCTCGAAGGTCTCGAGAGCCTCTCCTCTTGCCAGAATCCTATCCAATGCGATCTTGGGTTCCACATCGACGTAGATCTTGACGTCGGGGACCGGAAGTACGAACTCGATAAGCTTGTAAATGGGCTTGCACAGCTTCTCAGGCATATATGCCGCTGCCAGACTGTACCTTACGAAGATGATGTCGTCATACTCCTTGCCGTGCTTCCTTTTGATCCTCAGGGAATGGAGCACATCAAGGATGTAGTAGAGCGTGGAGATCATCACTGCGCCTTTGCCTTCCTTCAATAGGTACTTCGCTGCAGTCCTGCCGAAGGACGTCTCCGAATTGGGGTGCGTGATCTCCAAGACCTTCCTTCCCTCTGATATCAGCTGTTCGCGGATGAAATCGGATGAGGTTGTCTTCCCCGAACCATCCATTCCGTCAACAGCATACCAGGTCATCGGATCAGAGCCCCAGGAGAATCATGACGCCTGTGACGGCCATACAGTTCACTATATTGTCAATCCATCCGGGCGTTACCATCTCCGTGACAGAGACTGTCGCACCGGCTATCACACAGCACGCCCAAATAGGTATACTGGCAGTGAGTTTGATCCCAGTTGGATCTGGAAGGGTGACCGATCCCAGGAACACCACCAGGATGAGAGACACAATCACGGTGGCTGCGAACACACCCAAAGTACCTTCGACGGATTTTCCTTTGATTATGTGATGCTTACCGAACCTCTTACCGATGATGCTTCCGAAACCGTCTCCCCAGGTCATTGCGACAATACCTATGGAAGCGGCAGTCCAGTGCTCGTTGAAACAGAGGGCGACCAAGATAACGATGCTGACCACATACAGGAAGAGGCCCTGCTTATGCCCCTTGTTCTTTGAGATGTCCCCTAAAGTCGATTTCGCGATAACGTTATCCTTCAGCATCGCCAGGAACAGAATTATGGCGAACGGTATCGCGAAAAAAGCTTCCATAACCCAAGCGTTCTCGAACATCCACCATATGAATACGAAGTTTCCAATGCCGATGTGGATTATCTTGCGGATGTCATACTTGTCGCCGGTCTTCTTCTGTGTTATGAGTGCGACGGCGAGAACCACGATGATCAGGGCGTAGACCAGCACCAGGGCAATAACGTCGTTGGTCGTCATCTGGAATATGTCTTCCATCCCCATGTGCCACACACCTGATACTCTTAGATATACTCAAGTTAGAGATAAAGATATGTTCGACATGAGCGACCTGTTCCCGACAAATGGAATTATATCACTTCTGCGATGGAGATGCATGAACAAGTACCTCCGGCTGTTCAGGATGGGCAATGTCCTTATCGGCTCCTTTGCCATTCTGATCGCTGCATTCATGGCTACCGGTACCGCTATGATCGACTATTGGCAGAACCTCATAGTCGGTTTCTTCGTGGTATTCGCGTTCATCGCCGGAGGCAATTCCCTGAACGATTACATCGATGTCGAGATCGACAGAACGGCACATCCTGACAGGCCTGTACCTTCAGGGGAACTGACCGCGATACAGGCCAGAAACATAGGGATCTTCATGCTGGTGCTTTCGGCGCTGCTGTCCCTTATCACAATGGATGTTTCCTGCATCGCGATAGTCATCATCGCAGTCATCCTGATGTTCTCATATGAACTGCTGACCAAGAAGCGCGGATTCATCGGAAACATAACGATAGCCCTGATGACCGGTATGGTCTTCCTTCTGGCAGGAGCTCTTGTGGGCGACTGGACGGCCAACATCGCCGTCGGCGGTATGGCGGCACTCGTGACAGTAGGAAGGGAGATCTCGAAGGATATCGAGGATATGGATTCGGATATAGGCAGAAGGACGCTTCCCATGGCGATCGGTGTGAAGAATGCATCCATCGTCGCTTCGATCTTCTACATTGCGGGCCCTATCCTCAGCTGGTATCCGATCTATCTCCATCCGGAGAACTATCTCTACTACTCTGTGATCCTGGCAGATGTAGCATTCTTCTACTGTGCATACATCGTATTCAAGGACCCTCATGCGGCAGAGAAGAAAGCGAAGATCGGTATGCTCTTCGGACTGCTCGCATTCATCCTAAGCGCCATCTACTTCAGCTTCCTGGCGTGATATGATGAAATTCAAGGCGGACACATCGACACCTAGGCCGATGGAAGTGTGGAATGCCAAGGTGGATTTTGACGGCTCGTCGGGAGCGAAGAACCGTCCAGTTATCGTTTTGGATAAGAAGGGCGAATCATTCATCGTATTCATGGTGACCTCTCATGGCCACCATCCCGAGACCGACATCAAACTTGTGGACCCGTACGAGGTGATGCTGGACAAGACGTCGACCGTGCGTACCGACAGGACATTCAGCGTGTCTCGTCCGAGATTCAACTACAAATTGGGCGACCTCACGGCAGATGACTGCGAGATGGTGCAGATGTTCTATGGCCGGGTAAAGAACGGAAAGCGGATAAAGACGGAATATGTCTGATCAGGAATACAGCCTGATGACCTTTCCCATGTTGATAAGATGGTCGGCTACCCTCTCGGAATCCGACGTCATTGCGAGGAATTCGGAACCGACATCCAATGTGCAGACGCCCTCATTGAGCCTCTTTACATGGTTCTCCGCCATGGATTCAGTGATGATGTCGATGTTCTCTTCGATATCATATGCTGCCTCCAATGCGGCCTCGTTGGTCTCCGTGTAGGCGATCTCGATCTTCTCATAGAGCTGCTCGATCAGCGATTCCATGACCATGGTCTCCTTCAAGGCTACCTCGGAGAAGGTGTTTCCTTGTTCCTTGAGCTTCTGAGCATATTCCATTATATTCTTGGAATAATCCCCGATACGCTCCAAATCAGAAATTGTATGGTAGACTGTGGAGACATAGATCTGATCCCTCTCTGAAAGCTGGTTTTCCGACAGCTTGACCAGGAATCTGGCGATCTCCTTGTTCAGATAATTCAGCTCCTATTCGTTATTGCAGAATTTGTCCATTTCCTCGAAGTCCATGGTACGTATCATGTGGCATGCCGTACGGTAGTTGTCCATGGCAATATGCGACATGTTCACTACCTCCTTCATTACCTGCTGAACGGCCATGGGGGGCGTTCTGAGCATATACTCGTTGATGAAGTAGAGCCTGGGTTTGAACTCCTCTTCCTTCTCCCCTTCCTTCTCGGGAACGATCTTCATGACCAGTTTGATGAGCAATCCGGTCAGCGGGAGCATTATGATCACAGTGATGACGTTGAACACGGTATGGAACATCGCGAGCTGCGTTGAAGGCACATCGGGGAATATGGTCTGGAATATCTCTGCATATTCTATACCGAATATTCCTAAGAACATGTCGGCTACTACGAATAGTGTCACTCCGAACACGTTGAACAATAGATGGATAACCGCGGTACGCTTGGCATTCCTTCCGCCCGAGAATCCTGCCAGGATAGCAACTATACATGAACCGATGTTTGAACCCAGGGTCAGATAAATACCCTGTTCGAGATCAATCAATCCGCTAACGACCATTGTGATCGCCAGAGTGGTCACGACCGATGAACTCTGGACCAAGGCTGTCAAAAGGATACCGATCAGAAGAACGAGGAAGATGTTGTGGATGCTGGAAAGGAATTCTACGACCTCAGGGAGTTTGGCGAAGTCTTCCATGGATGTGGCCATCATCATCAAACCGACGAAGAGAAGACCGAAACCTGCTATAACACCGCCCCAAACCTTGGTTTTCTCTTTTTTGGAGAATGCCATGACGAACGCCCCGATACCTGCCAGAGCGGCGAAGATGACAGAAAGGGATAATGTGTCGTCATTGAACATTCCAATTGCGGCTATCTGAGCGGTTATGGTGGTACCGATGTTGGCACCGTATATGATGGTGGCCGCCAGCGGTAATGTCATGATTCCCGCATTGACGAATCCGATGACCATGACGGTCATCGCTCCGGAACTCTGGATCGCCGCGGTACCTACTGTACCGATACCGACACCGTAAAGTTTGCTCTTAGATGCCTTCGCGAACATCTTCTTGAGTTTGCCGCTGCTAAGGGACTCTAGATTGGAACTGAGCATTATGCATGCGGTGAGGAAGACGCCCACTCCGGCGAGCAAGGTCAGTACTGCTGTCGCGATCAACAAATCGTCCAAAAACAATCCTCCAGGGTGATTCTTCGTTCCTCTACAGAAAGTCGTATCGATTAAGCATTAAAATGATTTCCGCAAATGGTTGAATCTATCGGTTGTCTGATAGTCGACTCAACTGACGACAACACCGTTATAATGGTTGTATCATTCAACCGTATATGGATATCATAGGTTTCGTCAAAAAAGATTACCTACTCGTGATATCCGCGTTTTTAGCGTTGATCTCGCTGTTCCTGGTCCCCTTCGACACGGTGATGTCGTACAAGTACGACAGGATTCTGGAAACGATCTGCACACTGCTCCTCTTTCTCTTGATCGTAGCGGGATTGAGGGAATGCAACGCATTGAACAAGATGGCCCAGCTTGCACTATCAAACATCAAGACCACAAGGGCGCTATGCCTGGTCCTGATCCTTTTACCCTTCTTCTGCGCCATGCTTTTCTCCAACGATGTCTCCCTGCTGACATTCGTTCCGCTGGCGATCGCCATCCTCGGGATGGCTGATATGAAGAGGATGATGATCGTTGTGGTCGTCCTGCAGACAGTGGCAGCAAACGTCGGCAGCTACCTCACACCCTTCGGCAATCCCCATAACCTTTACATCTTCAACCTGCACGATCTGTACGATTTCGATCTTTGGGAATACGAGATGAAACTAATCCCGATAGTGGCGATAGGCGCGATAGCACTCCTGATCATGACCATGCTGATCAAGAACATGCCGCTGGACTCGAGGATACAGAACAACGATGAGATCAAGGACAAAAGGGTAGTGTTCGTATTGATCGCACTTTTCACCCTGGCGATAATAACGGTCATCGACCTGATACCTTTCTACATCACGCTAATCATCTTCATTGTCGCCTTCCTGATCATGATGCCAAAGATATTCGTGAAGGTGAACTACAGCATACTGTTCATCTTCTTCTTCCTGTTCATATTCGCGAACGGACTCACGAATATGGAGAGCGTTCACAGCCTGATCAGCGACCTGATGGCCTGGGACCCTATGCTCACAACGGTGCTGACATCCCAATTCACCAGCAACGTGCCTTCCACCATCCTTCTGCAGCCTTTCACATCGGATTGGGGTGCGGTACTCGTAGGTGCGGACATAGGAGGTTTCGGTACCCCCATAGCCTCGATGGCCAGCATCATTTCTTTGAAATTCTATCTTCAGGAAGAGGATTCATCGATACTGTCGTATCTGAAAATCTTCCTCCTCGTAAACATTGTGATGCTGGCGGTATTGATACCGACCTACTACCTGTTCAATTGAGATTCATCTCTTCGGTTTGTAGGCTTTGAGGTATTTCAGAACCTCTTCGTCCTTATCGGTCCACTCAGGGGTGTATCCGCCCTTGATGTACTCGTTGTACCAATCCTCGCACTGCTTCATGTACTCTGTCATGTCCAGTTTCGGAACAACGATGACCTTCGTGTTGTCAGGTGTCGGCACCCACTGCTTGGGACGGTCGTAATCCTTCTCCTCGAGAAAACCGACAAGGAAGACTATCCTGTCAAGATTGGAGAGTTCGGCATACAGTGATGCCTGGAGCATGTATGTCATGGGGATGTTCGTGAAACCCCCGTTCTCATCCCTCCACTTATCCATGTCGTGAGAGGTCTTGATCTCCAGGATCGTATCTCTGACCCCGTCGACTTGGATATAGCCGTCCACGAGTCCTCCGAAGACCTTGTTGTCATGGAAATGGTCATACCCGCACTTCTCTTTGGCAACAGGTTCCTCCACGCCTACCTTCTGGCCTTCAGAGAGCCCGAGGCATTCCTTCAAAATGGTCGGCCTGGCCGCAAGATATTCCCTCAGGACCGGTTCCAGGATGTTCCCAGCATCGATGTACTTGTTGGGCTTGTCCCCGGGATATAATCCGGCAAGTTCGCATGCGACCTTGAAAGGAGTGGAGAATTCGCTCATGCCGAGGATCGGCCCGACCTTGGTCCCTGTTATCTTCTTGAACCTGTAGATATCGAAAATGACCGTTTTCTCTTCCTCGTCGATCTCGACGATGCTTGCCCTTCCATCGAACGCCATGAGAGATGATTTCCCAACAGGTTTATGATGCTATGCCTGTCCCGTCAAACCCTGCCGTTATGAATGTCCTCATACAGGCGGATGGTGTCCACCATCTCCTGTTCGGTAAGCTCCCCCTTGACGAACATCGTGTCGAACCACACGTCGTCTGAAAGGACCCTGATCCCGGTCTCCTTGCATCCGTTGCGGAGATAGTAGTTCTGCCTCCTCACCCTGAGATCGTAGTCAGGGGCCTCGGGATCCTTGATCTCCGTAACCAGGAAGATGCGCTTGTCCGGATACATGTAGCGCATCTCATCCAATATCTGGCTGCCGAATCCCTTACCTCTGAGTTCAGGCTTGGTGGCGAAATAGACGAGGAACATCTTATCGCCGTCGATGAATGAAAAAGTGAAGCCGATGAACCTCCAGGATTCATTGAACACGTTGAGGACCGCCCCTTTCTCCATGGCCCTTTTGAGATTGGCCGCGGGGATCTTCTCCTCTTTCGAGAAGGAATAATCATACAATGCATAGACCTCTGGAGACAATCTGCTTATTGGCGAACCTATCATTACCATATTACAACCCCAATTCTCTGAATAATTCCTCGCGTTCCTGCTTAGTGATGTTTCTGTAACGCCCCTCTTTCAGTTTACCGAGCTCGATGTTCATCACCCTGATACGCTCGAGCCTGACCACGTCGTAACCGAAGTACTCGCACATACGACGTATCTGCCTGTTAAGACCTTGCTTCAGGATTATCCTGAACTCGCATTCTCCGGTCATCTCGACGAAGCACTTCTTCGTTATCCTGTCCTCCAGGATGGGTACCCCATTGGACATCCCCTTGATGAAAGCTTTGGTTACCGGTTTGTCCACGGTCACGATGTATTCCTTCTCATGCTCCCCCCTGGAGCGCATGATCTGATTGGCCAGCTCACCGTTGTTGGTCATGAGCAAAAGACCTTGTGAATCCTTGTCCAGCCTTCCGACGGAGTATATCCTCTTGGGATAGCCGATGAAATCGATGACGTTGTCCTTGTCGTCAGGGTTGGAGGTGCAGGTAATCCCGCGGGGCTTGTTGAACGCCAGGATGATGTCCTCTTCCTCTATGGTGATGTTCTTTCCGTCCACTGCGACGATGTCGTCCTCGTACACCCTGTCGCCCACCACAGCGGGCTTCCCGTTTATGGTCACCCTGCCTTCCTCGATGAGCCTGTCGGCAGCTCTGCGGGAGGCCACGCCGGCCTCACTGATGTATTTGTTGAGACGCGTTCCCTCAGACAAAGGATCAGTCCCTTGCCGTAGCTTCTGCCGACTGTATGCACTTGGTCAACACGGAATAGGCGTTGATCATGTCGCTCTCCGCAACAATGAATATCGTATCGGTATGGCAGCTGACGGTCTCCTCGATGTTGATTCCCGCATCCGAGAGGTTGGTGATCAGATAGGCTATGACTCCGCTTGTGTCCACGATGAGCTCGGGGGACTTCACGGCGATCTCAACGAGATTCTCCCTGATCTTGATGATGTTGAACCTTCCTACGGTGTCGGTGATCCTGTCCTTGAGCATCCTGTCGGCGATGATGGTCACAGCCGAGGCGGACTGGACGCACTGCATGATGGAATTCTCGTTCCAGAGGTCCTTGAACAGATTGTCCATCTTGTGGAGAACGGACCAATCGTTCTTCGCAGTGACGATACAGGTCTTCGTTCTCATCTCCAGCCTGCTGTCCTTCAGGACCTTGAGGATGTTGAGCTCGTGATCCGTGGTGACATTGAGCTTCGATGCATACCTGCGGCATGCGATCATCACAGCCTCCTCATTATCTACATCAATATCCTTCATGATCATCCTGGCCAGGGACGAATAGTTGATCAGTCCCTTGGCCACGCAATCCTTGACACTGGGATGCGCATCGATGTAGATCCTTGTCTTCTCTGCGAGACTTTCCTTCATCTCGTTCTTTGCCATGCAGGTCATAATGACGAACGGAATAATAAAGTCTATTCTCGAACAAATAAGTCGGTATTAAAACAACTTGTCTTCTCGACAGATTATCAGCATAATATTGCTAGAACAAGGATAAGCAATATAGGTAGGATGATATCTCCTACCTGATGCCCAGGGTATTCCGCATGGTATTCATCTCCATTCTGGAGAACGAGCCCGATCAGCTCCAGAGCACCGCCGAGAAGCTCGGAGAGGACCTGGGTTTGGATGTGGAATTCTACGGGATCTACGCCGATGATGCCGACGAGGATGTTCTGGTCTACCATGACCTCATTCAGCGCACACAACAGGCCGATTTCATCTACGTCAGAGGGATGGGGGACCTCTATCGTTTCAAGAAATGGGACCGCTACGAGGATGTTCTGAAGAATGTGAAGGGGTTCCCTGCAGTATTCTCCGGAAATCCGGAGATGAATCTTCTGGCCAGACCTCTATTCAAAGGAACGGACGAGGAATATCGTGAACTGTATTCCTATGTGAAGGACAGATGTCCCGAAAATGACAGAGGGATCATATGGTGGGCCATGTACAGGCTTGGATTCTGCGATAGATTCCCTGATCCTCCGATCGTCCACAGACCTCATGGGATCTACCATCGCGGCATGGATACGGAAATCTCCAAAGAGGATTATCTCAAGACTCTGGATCCAAAGAAGATGACGTTAGGCCTCGTATTCCCCACTAACAATTGGATATACGGCACCACGGAGCATATCGACGCCATAACTGACGAGATCGAGAGACAGGGCATGAACGTCATCCCCATATTCTGCTCCAGTTTCAACAAGGATCTGACGAATGAGGTGGATTCCGTTCTGCGCAACTACATGACCGAGAACGGAAAACCGTTGGTATCATGCATAATATCTGTTTCAAGATTGGCCATAGACGGACATGGGCACGACAGATGTCTCGACGAATGGAACTTCTACCGCAACGAGCTGAACGTTCCCCTTGTGTTCGGAATCTCCGTCCAAGGGGCATATCACGACTTCGAGGACGATAAGATCGGTCTATCCAAAAAGGACATGCAGATGAACGTCATCTATCCTGAGCTGGAAGGGTGCATCGTCAGCGTACCGGTAGCCTACAAGTCCAAAACTGACGGAACCGCCCGCTACCATCCGATACCGGAGAGGATCGGTCATCTTGTGAAATTGGCCAAGAACTGGGGCGCCCTCCATTCCAAACCCGTATCCGAAAGGAGGGTCGCCATCCTCATGTGGCAGAACCGCCCCGATTCCGGGAACATAGGCGGGGCCGCGGGACTCGACACCCCGGAGAGTGTCGCTAACATCCTGAAGACCTTGGAGGCCGAGGGATACACCGTCGATAACGTACCTGCGGACGGAAGGGCTCTGATCGATGAGATACTGAACGGAGTCACGAACGATCTAGACAACCTGTCATCACAAGCTCTCAGAGAGAAGGCCGTGGACCTGATACCGGACAAGGAATACAAAGGTCAGTTCATACGCATCCCTGAATGGGATCAGAAGGAGATGATCGATGCCTGGGGAGAGCCCCCGGGATCGATATGCGTCGACAGACATGACATCATCGTCCCAGGTATCATCAAAGGCAACGTGTTCGTGGGATACCAGCCGCTCAGAGGATGGGCCGACAAGATGGAGCAGAACATCCACGACCCAATCCTGTTCGCACAGCACCAGTATCTTGCATACTACCGTTGGCTGAAGGAGACGTTCAGGACCGACATAATCTTCCATATGGGGACACACGGGACCATCGAATGGCTCCCCGGGAAGAACGTCGGATTATCTGCAAAATGCGATCCGGACGTTGTTCTGGACTGCATCCCTAACATCTACCCCTACATTATAGACGACCCCGGAGAGGGAATACAGTGCAAGCGCAGGATCGAATCCGTACTGATCGGCCATATGCCTCCTACGATGGCCCGTGCGGATTCCTATCCCGAGCTAGACGAGGTAAACGTCCAACTGCAGGACCTGCTGAGGCTGAAGGGCACCCCGAACGCCCAGAGGAAGGCGCAGGCAGTCGCCAATGTGTACGAGACAGCGAAGAGGAACAATCTTCTGAAGGACATCGGGATAACAGATGAGAACGACCCCGGTCCAGAAGGTTTCGAGGAATACATTATCCCGCTTCACGAATACATATCGGAGGTGAAGGATGCACTGATCAGATCAGACCTCCACATCCTCGGAAAGGTACCCGAAGGGCACCATTTCGACGAGGCACTCTATTCATTGATGCGCCTAGACAACGGAGACATCAGATCCCTCAGGGATGCCTTCGCAGAGAATCAGGGAGTCGATATGTAGAAGGCCCTGGAGGATCCTGCTGGCGTATGTTCTACGGGAGAGTTCAACTCCGTTGCCGTCGATAGGATCGACGGGGAGCTCATGGACCTCCTAGAATGGATGCGGGAGGACGGATACGACCTCGAGCGCACGTTATCGCACATCGGGAAAGCGACCGATGAACTGAAAAGGAGCTTGGAATACGCCTGCGGAACGCTTGTACCCAACATCAAGAGGATGACTGATGAGATCTCGCATATGGCCGACGGCCTCAGAGGGGAGCATATCGTGCCCGGACCTTCCGGTGCACCTACACGCGGAAGCGCAGGTATCCTTCCGATGGGAAGGAATTTCTTCTCGCTGGATCCGGACATAGTCCCTACCCGCACCGCTTGGGAGATAGGTAAACGTATGGCGGACCAGATGGTCCAGCGCTATGTGGATCAGAAAGGGGAATACCCCAGAGAGATCGGTATGGTCATCTGGGCGACGGACATAATGAAAACCGGAGGGGATGACGTCGCCTATATCCTGTAGCTACTGGGAGTAAAGCCCATATGGGCACGCACAGGCGGACAGGTGGTGGACTTGGAAGTAGTTCCCCTTTCGGAGCTTGGAAGACCTAGACTGGACGTATCCGTGAGCATTACGGGATTGTTCAGGGACACCTTCCCGAACCTCATCGATCTCATCGACAGGGCGGTGAATCTGGTGGCCGGTCTGGACGAGAAGGATGAGGACAATGCCTTGGCCGCCAATCTGAGGAAGGATGTGGTCGAGGGCATATTATCCGGACTGTCTCCAGATGAGGCTCGCAGGCGCAACGCGGTAAGGATATTCGGTGCCCCTCCCGGAGGATACGGTACCGGAGTTAACATGGCGATTGAGAACAGCACTTGGGATAGCGTCCAGGACCTTGCGAACGTGTATCTTGATTGGTGCAGCAACGGTTATTCCCAAGGCCACTACGGGGAAAAGCTCAAAGATGAGTTCATGAGACGCTTCAGCAGCGTGTCCATCACTGTCAAGAACATGCCTGACAGGGAGATTGACCTTCTGGACTGCGACGATGTCTACGAATATCTCGGAGGCATGAACGCATTCGTGAGGGCCTATGGCAAGAACAAGGATTTCATGTCGTTCATGGGCGACGATTCGGACCCCAAGAGGTCCAAGCTCAGGGACACTCAGCAGGAACTGCGTTACGTGTTCAGGAGCAAGATCCTGAATCCCAAATTCATCGACGGACTAAAGGAGCACGGATACCGCGGCGCCGGCGAGATGGCGAACCTCACGGAATTCACCATGGCTTGGGATGCCACATCGGACATAGGCGAAGACTGGATGTACGAGGGCATTGCGGATAAGTATCTCTTCGACAAGAGCACGCAGGAATGGATGATGGATGTCAACCCGTATGCGATGATGAACATCCTCAACCGTTTGGAAGAGGCCATAGAACGCGGATTGTGGGATGCAAAAGACGATTATAGACAGAAATTGAAGGACCTTTACCTCGATGTTGAAGAGAGAATAGAGGAAGTTACAGATAGGAATCAGTAAAGTGATAAAATGGAAACAAAACAGACAATGATTATCGTGATAGCTGCTGTGGCTGTCGTCGCATGTGTGGCCGCTGCAGTTATAATGATGAACGGGAACAATTCGGACGATCCTGTAGATCCTGTATTCCCAGACCTGAATGAGAACGTGATCCTAGTCTATTTCTCCGCAACGGAAGTGACCGATGGTGTTGCTAAAAAGATTCAAGACTATCTTGGATGCGATATTTACCGTATTGAACCCGTTATCCCGTATACAAAAGAAGACCTTAACCGTGATGACCCTAATAGCCGTGTTAGCAAAGAAAACGCTGACCCCAATTTCAGACCAGCGATAGCTGGCAATAAAATCGATTTATCAAGGTACTCGACAGTAATTCTAGGATTTCCGATATGGTACCATAAAGAACCTAAAATAATCGATTCTTTCTTGGACATTTATGATCTGAGCGGTCTTAATATCGCACCATTTTGTACATCTTGGAGCGCCGGAATTGCAGGTGCTTTAAACAGAATTACAACTGCTGAACCAAATGCACACATGGAAAAAAGTGCCTCATTCCCAAGCGGATTTTCAGAACAAGAAATCTACACTTGGTTAGACTCTGTCGGCTTTGTCCCTAAAAACTGAGGTGGGGGGAAACCCCCCGCCAATTAATGGTTTTAGAATGCTTTTGCGAACTTAATGAGTTCCTTCTCGAAATCCTCAACAGTGATGAAGGCTTCTCCTTCCTTTGCTTTGGACTTCTCATTGATAGAAATGTTGTAGTACATACTGAACTCGTCCTTAGAGGACTGGTTGATGACTACAATGTTCTTTCCGTCGAGAAGAACCATCGAGAACTGACTGTACTGCTGTTTGGTAGCATCATCAGTCTTGTGATATGCTGCATAGAGGACATAAATCTGGTCTGCTCCGTAATCAGAAGCTTTGACAGATTTGAGAGTTGTGTTATCCGGTATGGTGGTAATGTCAATGTTCTTAGTTCCATTCAGAACTGTAACATAATCGCCAGCCATTCCGAGTTTGTCGAGTTTGTTCAAGATTGTGTTTCCTGCTGTGCTTCCATTCTTAGAGTTGTATGGCGCATCCGCAACACTGATGTATTTCTCAAACTCTTGTGCTGCTTTCTCCTTTGATTCGCAGGTGACAATCTTGATGTTCATGCTTCTGGTTCCAGAAAGGTCTTCGCCTTTCCAGTTCTTCTGGGTAGCAACATAATTCATTTCTGCTTCAGTTGCAGATCCGCCTGTTGCGATAGTGAAATCTCCGAATTCACCATCATAGTCTTTTACGAATTTCTGAGCCAATTCCTGAGCGTTGTACTCTTTGGAATTGTTGTTCATCAGAACAACCGCTGCAACGATAGCCACAATCGCGACAACCGCCACTACGGCGATGATAGTCATTGTCTTCTTTTCCATGATATCAACTGGATGAAGTATCCATCTGATTAATCATGAATATAGTACTTAATCATTCACCATTGTACGTTAAATATAGGTGGATATAGAATCCGATTACCTCATCTCATTGACGGCATAAGTGTCCGAGGGCAAACTATGCTCCGTATTATCGAAATCATCATCGAGCATGATCAAATGAGGCCTGCCGTGGCTCTCGATCACTTCTGAATCGACATCGTAGACCGCTTTGATGTTCTCCTTGGTGATAACCTGGCTGGGGGTTCCGATGGCATAAATCGAACCGCCGTGGAGCATGATCATCGTGTCTGAATACTTCGCAGCTATGTTCAGGTCGTGACTTATCATGATCACTAGGATGTCCTTCTCCTGAGAAAGACCTCTCAGTATACGAGTTACCTCCATCTGATGCTTTATATCGAGATTGGAAGTGGGTTCGTCCAGAAGCAGGATCTCAGGCTCCTGAACAAGACCTCTGGCAAGCATGACCTTCTGATGCTGTCCTGCCGACAGTTCATTGAAATTCCTCATGGCCAGATCTTCAATATCCAGAAGTCTGAGCGTATCATAAACTATGTCTAGATCCTTATCAAGAGACTTGTACGTAGCGTGAGGGTGACGACCCATTAAGACCGTATCGACGACAGACAATGGGAAAGTATCATTAGCGGAATAAGGAACATAACCTACTTTTTTAGCCAGGTCCTTCAATGAAACATCATTTACATTGTCCCCGTCAATCATAACGGTTCCTTTGTTTGGAGAAAGAATCCTGTTGATGCAGTGTATCAAAGTAGATTTACCGACTCCGTTGGGCCCGATTATGGATAATAGCTGGGGCCCGTTAGCATCCAATGTGATATCCTTGAGGACAGGGACACTGGAGTATCCGAATTCAATTCCGTCGATAATTAACCTCATTCTAACACCTCAATTCCACGCGCTCTTCCTGCGCATCTTGACCAGTATGAATATGAAAAGCGGACAACCTATGACCGCACTGACCACTCCCACGGGCAGACCGTATTCTCCTGAAACCCTGGCGATGCAATTGGCCAACAGAAGGAACAATCCTCCGAAAACTGCGGAAGCGGGAAGAAGATGTTTTGATTCGGATCCCACGAAAAGCCTAGCGATGTGAGGTCCCACAAGTCCTACGAATCCGATCGTACCTGTGAAACTGACGACTGCTGCTGTCATCAGCGAAACCAGTGTTGTCTCGACCAGCAGAGTCCTGTTAGGATCCACACCCATAGAGTGTGCCGAATTTGCTCCAGCCATCATGACGTTGATGCGTCTGTAATGATACATGATTATGATCCCGCAAACGAGACTGATTGCGAGAGGGATGGGGATTGTATCCCATTCCGTCAGAGTTAGGGTACCTACCCTCCAGGAATAGATCTCGGCCAGAGTCTCTTCTGAAGAGGTAATCATTATGAGCTGGACGATGGCTGAAAAGATGTACATCATCGCTATTCCGATAAGTATCACTTTGGTCGCAGTAACCTTACGTTTTGTCGAAACCATCAAAATGACTGTGACCGGTATCAGCGAGAATAGGAATGCCATAACAATGGTCACCCATTTATCGCTGAAGAACGGCATAATTGATTCTCCAAGGATGATGGCAAGAGATGCGCCCAGCAAAGCTCCGGACGATACTCCCATCGTATAAGGGTCGGCAAGAGGATTCCTGAGCATAGACTGCATCACAGCTCCGCCCAAGGCAAGCACAGCGCCTACAATGACCGCAAATACCGAAATCGGGAGCCTGGTATTGATGACGATATCGTCCTCATAGGGATTGGTGATGTTCCCCGTTAAATGCTCTATCAGCACCCTATAGCAATCTGCGAAACTGATGTCGTAAAGACCTATTGAGAGTGAGAACACCAAGGCCACCAACGTAGCCACCGCGCACAGGATAATGAAAAGCCATTTCTTTTGGACTGCACGCTTGTAGTCCTCCTTTCCCATCAGAATACCTCCCTTTCAGATCTGCGCCTGATGATAAGGTACAGAAATACGGGAGCTCCGATGAAAGACATTACGACTCCCAGAGGGATGTTGCCGAATGTCATCAGCATGCGCGATATCAGATCGGCTACCACGAGAATCGTCGAACCCATTATTATCGATCCTGGAACGACGAATCTGTTATCCCCTCCCACCAGGAAACGTGTGATATGAGGAGCGACAAGACCGATGAAACCTATGACTCCTGTGAACGAGATGATAGATGCGATCAAAACAGATGTCAGAATAATGCAAAGCATCCTGAACTGAACAACGTCCAGTCCCAGACTCTTTGCGCTCTTCTCACCCAATGCCATTATGTTAAGCTTGTTCGATGATATCTGTACGAGTACTGCCGAGGCTATACACATCACAATCATCAAAGGCATATCTGACCAGGAAGCGTTAGTAACGCTGCCCACTTGCCATATGTATGCATCCTGAAGACTCTCTGCACTCGACGTCATCATAATCAAAGTGACCATCGAATTGAAGAAGAACGTCAACGCCGTTCCTATCAAAATAATCGTTGAGGGAGAATTGCCCACATATCTGATCATCAGAATGATTATAACGGCGGGAATCAGCGACCCTATGAAAGCGTTTATCACTATTCCTGCACCAGCAACTATGGTGGAGTATGAATAGCCCATAATGATTGCAACGACTGCACCCAAACAAGCTCCCGAAGAGATACCGGTCGTGTATGCATCGGCCAAAGGATTCTCCATCATACTCTGCATGACGGTACCGGCCAAGGCCAATCCCGCTCCGGCCACGAGGGCCATTATTACACCGGGCATGACATTGTTGAAGATATAGTAATCCGCCCACCAGTCTGGACTCCTTACGGGGTACGTAACGCCTGTGATATGGTCCCAAATTACTTGCGCTGTTTTTCCGAATTCATAACCTGTCCCGACAGAACATGACACAATAGTCGTTACTAACAGTATAGCAAAACATACCACCAAGAACGTGATTTTTCTTGAAATGGAAGAGCGATATTCTTCCTTCCTGGCTTCGTTGATATCTTCGACCATTGGATGTCACATCCAGAGCCTTTTGAATATTTATGAATAACCTTTTTCACATCTTCCGATGGACGATACTTCCGACTTTTATATTATTAGAGACTAACCAAACTCAATTGATAGCATGAAATCCAATGTCACAACAATTGGAATCGCGTTAGTCGCGGTAATAGTGATCGTTGGCGCAGCCATTTTTGTCCTGAACAGCAATAATTCAGGCGGCGGAGGCGATATCGTCAAAGGAAGCCTTCCCGTTTTCGGGAATGCCAACGACGACGATGTCGTTGACGATCAAGATATAGAACTGATCAATTCGATGATCACAGAAAAAACTCCGATCTCGGTACATCCCTTCGCAGATGCCAACAGAGATGGAATCCTTGATTCTGAAGATATCTCTATAGTGGAGAAACTGATCAAGGGGGAGAAAACCGAAGTCACCTTTGTAGACCAGTACGACCTGATCAAATCCAATTTCCATTACGTAACGGTGGACTATCCCCTGAGGGATATTGTAACCCAAAATGCAGACATGCTTTTGATGACCATGCTCATCGACGCAGATGACCAGGTCGCAGGTTTTGTCGCCAACATCGACAACTACCCCAATGAATTCTATAAAGCGACCCACAACGGTGTCAGCAAACAGGTCGGATCCACGGCCAGATTCATTGCAGCTGCCGACTGGGAAGGGATAAAGAACCTCGATGTCGAACTGCAAGAAAAAGGGAGCAAGATAGGCGCAATAATTGTGATGAGCGATGCCGCCCTCGGTGAGTACAAGGATGATATCGAAGCTGCAGGAATACCGATAATCTACCTGAGATGCACAGACCCTGTTTACTCGATTGAGGCTGCAGAGCTTCTGGGATTCCTGCTGGGCCCCGATTATGCTAAGAAGGCCGTGGCATTCTCCGATGACTGCCGTACAACTATAGCAAATGTCCAGAAGAAAGTATCCAAACTCTCGGATAGCGAAAGAAAACACTTCATTTCGCTTACCATGAAGATCTATGTTGCCGAGAACCAGTCACAGTACACAAACATGGGTATCCAGGCAGGAGGTATCGAAGAGAGCGGATTGGAAGGCACATCCTCACAGAAGCTGCAGGATGTTGAAGCTATCACAAAGTACAATGACAAGATCGATTGCATGCTCAACTGTTCAACACAGGATTGCGCGTGGGTAAACCCTGTCGACTTATGGGAATTGACTGATATGAGATTCCTGGAGATGAGCACCCACTTCAAAGACATGGTGTGGATCAACATGTCCATGCCCGTTCCGTGCAGAGTCATGTATGCAGCTGCGATTTTCTATCCAGATATAGTCTCAAGAGCAGATGCGGACAGCTATCTCCAGAATACCGTTGACAGATACATGTCATATCTGGACAAAACAGTTAGTGATGGAGATTTTGACATCAAAGAAGATATGTTCACTATCATCACCTACAAGGATTACGAGGATTCCAAGGATCCCGATCCAGGAGAGAAGGTCATCTCTGACATCAATTCTCTGAATGTCGTAAAACACTTCCTCAATGAGATGGACCTTTCCGATTATCAGGGCGTACCGTATACTACTAGCGGTGACGACCAGCATGCACAGGCCCTGCCCACATCCGGCAAATACTACTTGGATGTAAAACTGTACAAGAACCCTGTACCGGAATTCCAGAAAAAGAAAGCGGAATATGAGGATAAGATCGGTAAACAGTCCTCCATGGGAGGCACATACATCGAAATCGATCTGCCGACCGGACTTACTGATGGAATCGGCTATTATGTCAACACAGAGAACGAGGACAGTATCGGTTCCATGTTCTATGTCGGATACATCAAGGAATGTCTGATTGAAATCCATCTCGGTAAGAAACCGCTTCTGACCGATGATGATCTTGAGAACATAGTTGATGCCCTGTGGGGAACTGACGGCGAAAAGTCTGCTTTGGAGATTGCCAAGAAATTCGATCTCAGCCTCCTCAACAACATGAAGTTCTCGCCTTACTCGATAACAGAGGACAGCACAGCCGAATTCGCTAAAATCCAATGCAGCAAGAATGACGATGGAAAAGACTATTACATCACCTTTGACAACAGATCCGATGCCCTCATCGGCTATATGGCCGCCAAACAAGAATACATCGATAAGATCGGTCAAGACTACATGGGCGGAATCGCAATGGCTGTTGAGAAGAATAACCTGGAAGATGGATACGGATTCTATGCTCAAGCCGTCAGACAAGGTGGCTTCTGGATGCTCAAATTCGTCGGATATCAGGACGGATGCTTCGCAACAGTCTACCTGAGAAGCGACAGCACCGCATTCGATGATACCAACACCACCGAAATAGTGAACGCCATTGCTAAAGCAATATCTTCAGTGAGTTAAGGTGATTGAGTGCAGAAGAACATAGTCATAATCTCTGTAGTGGCAATCGTAGCGATAGCTGCAGGCGGTGCAATCCTTTTCCTGGGATCTGGCAGCAGCAATTACGAGAATCTTAAAATGACCAACCTTCCGGTCTATGGTAACGCCAACGAGGATTACACCATAGACCAGAAAGATGTGGATCTCATCAACCAACTGATCGGGACGAAGGTATCCGAGCACCCATTTGCAGACGCAGACGGGGATGGAGCCATAACCGCAACGGATGCGGAAATTGTAAAGAAGCTCATCAACGGTGAAAAAACAAAGGTGCGTTTCATAGACCAATATGTCTATGATGTCGGAAAAACGAACATCGTCGAGGTCAACTATCCTCTGGAGAATGTCATAACTATCAACCCCGATATGCTCCAGCTCACATTCATGTTCGATGGTGATGAGAAAGTCATCGGATACATAGCCAACAGAGACTCGTACGGAGTGACATTCTACAAGGCTGACAACAACGGTTTCACCAGATGCCTGGGAACATCCCCCAGGATGATAACTCAGGTCGAATGGGAAGCGATAAAGGACCTTGATTCAGAACTTTATAAGAAAGGAGAGGGTATCGGTGCAATTCTGGCCTACAACGATGCAGCTTTGTCTGATTACAAGGATGACATCGAAACCACAGGTATACCTGTCATCTACATCAGATGTACGGACCCTGTGCACTCAATTGATGCCACCATGCTTCTGGGATTCCTCTTAGGCCCAGATTACTCCAAGAAAGCACTGAATTATGCCAACGACAGTCGTAAAGCCATAGTAGACTTGAATGACAAACTTGAGAAACTCGGCGATGATGAACGCACCAAATTCATCGCACTGTGCATGTGGAAATATATCTCCCAGCATGATTCCCAATATACCAAGATGGGACTTCAGGCAGGAGGAATCGATGTGGCCAATCTACCTGGAAATGGATCCAATCCATTGAACGATGTGGAGGCAATAACGATCTACAACGATAAGATCGACTACATCATGAATTGTCGTACATGCGACTGTATCAACGTGGACCCGATCAAACTGTGGGAAGACAGCAGAATAGACATTTTGAAGAAATCCAGCGAATTCGAGAACATGTTCTATCTGAATCTGTCAATACCCACACCGTGTAGGGTAATGTATGTTGCAGCAATGTTCTACCCAGATATCGTCTCCATGAGTGAAGCACATAACTACTTCCAAACAATGGTGGACAAGTATCTGAACTATCTGAACAGCACTGTTCCGGACCAAGACTTCAACGTAGTTCAGGACATGACGACAATCTGTACCTACCAGAACTACATGGATGCGAAAGGCGGGTCCGGAGATGACGATATAGAGTCGGACATCGATGTCATCGGACTGGCTGAAAGATTCTGGGATCTGATGAAGGATGATCTCAATTCCAACCCCGATCCGATGATTGATTATTCCTACACACCGTACAAGTTGTCAGAGGATAACAACTCCCAGGTGGCTAAAGTTGTATCTGATGGTGAGACATACTTCATCAAATACTCTCTGGAAAAGGATCCTATAGCCAAGTTTAACGAGTTGAAAGCCACATATGAGGCCAAAATCGGTACAGAGGCAAGAACCACAGGAATCTGCCAAGAAATTCCATTCTCCAATGCTCTCACTGAAGGATTCGGTTATTATGTCAATTCCAACCCCGATGCCCAATATGTACTTGGAAGCATGAAATACGTCGGATACATCGATGAGTGCCTTGTCGACCTCCAGATTGTCAAAAGGCCGAACTTGACGCTGGATGACATCGAGAAACTGATCTATTCAGCCTATCCTCCCATCTCTGATGTGGATGCAAAAGCCTGGGCGAATTCTGTCAACACCTCTATGCTTGACAAATATGCGGGCGCACCTTACACAATGCTGCTTGGGGCTGACGAGGAGTTCGCCAGCATTAAGGCGGCAGACAGCGGATCGGGTGACCGTCATATCAACTTCAGCTCAAAGAAAGACGCATACACTAACTTCGCAATTCAGAAATCGACGTTTGAAGAGAAGGTGGCAGGATACGAAGGCACTGATACGAAATGTTACGTCATGGATATTGCAGGCTTTGACGAAGCATACGGATATCTGTCTGACCGTCACAGAGACGGTGCGTTTATGGCATGGATGATCTACTACGTAGGAATGAAGGACGGATGCTACGTCGACATATGCCTAAGGATCGATGATCCCAACTATACCGTAGACGAAGCAAACAATATCGTGAAAGCGATATTGAACTCACAACCGTGAAACTCAGGGGGAAACCCCTGTTCTTTCCATTCAAGTAGAATAACTTATGACTTTAGATATTCAATTCTTCCCCAATTAACTAATAACTCCAACTGATACACACCTCTAATGATTTGGATAGCGTTGAGTCTCATAGTCGGGGCGATAATGCTCTACTTCGGTTCTGAATGGCTGGTGCGCGGAGGCAAAGGTCTGGCCCTCCGCCTCGGCATAACACCGTTCGTCATAGGACTCACCGTACTCGCCTTCGGTTCATCAGCACCCGAGGCCATAACTTCGATTGTCAGTTCGGATACTCCGGACCTGATCATCGGAAACGTCGTGGGAAGCAACATCGCCAATATCGGATTGGCAATCGGAATCGCAGCCCTGGCCGGACCGATGGTCGCCAAATACAGCGGCATGAAGATCGAGATCATCGCAATGCTGGTCGCATCCGTAGGGCTTTTCATTCTGGGATTCTTCCACTACATCAACTGGATCGAGGGAATCGTACTTATCGCCCTTCTGTTCGTGTTCCTGTTCTTCGTCTTCAAGAAGAAAGGGAACGATGAGGAAGGCAAGGAAGCGTATGAAGAGGATGTCACTCCTGATACGCTCAGCACCCCTCTTCTGGTAGGTCTGGTCATCCTCGGTCTTGTCGTGCTCTATTTCGGGGCCCGCTTCTTCATCGACGGAGCGAAGGACCTTGCAGTGCTGATCGGCGTACCCGATCTCATCATCGGACTGATCGTCGTCGCTATAGGAACATCCCTTCCGGAACTCTGCATCAGCGTTCTAGCCGCTTACCGCGGAGAAGCCGATATGGCTGTCGCGAACATCGTCGGGAGCAACATCTTCAACATCCTGTTCGTGCTTGGAATCGGATCGGTCCTCGTGGATGTACCCGTATCCGATTCGATGCTGATGTTCCACCTGCCTATGATGATTCTCCTCAGCGTCGTGATGTTCCTTATGGTGCGTTTCAGGAACAAGATCGATAGGAAATCAGGAATAGTGCTGGTAGCTATCTATGCGGCATACATTGCGGTTATCGCTATGGTCCCCGATTTGATGCTATGAATTGAAAAGAACCGCACGGTCTCCCGTGCGGAATGAGTTTCAAACGGACAGTGCTTCCTTCAGGATCTTGGTGAAAGTGTCCTTCTGCTCGTCGTTGATGATGAGAGGAGGTATCAGACGCACTGTGTTGCCGTGGCAGACATTCACCAGCACGCCGGATGCGCGGCATACCTTCTGGACCATTGTAGCGGTCTCATTGGTATCCATCTCGATACCGATGATGAGTCCGTATCCGCGGACCTGCTTGATCTTGTCCGATCCGATTGCCATGAGGTCGGTCATCCATCTCTCGCCGACATCGCGGGCGTTCTCCACCAGTTTCTCGTTCTTCATGATGTCCAACACTGCGCATCCCGAAGCGGTGACGAGGGGATTTCCTCCGAATGTCGTACCGTGTGTTCCGGGCGTCATGACCTTGGAGATCTCCTCTGTCGAGGTGACTGCCCCGATAGGTGCTCCTCCTCCCAAGGCCTTCGCCATTGTGATTATATCGGGAGTCACATCGAAATTCTGAATACCGAACCACTTTCCTGTACGTCCGATTCCTGTCTGGACCTCATCCACGATCATCAGAGTGCCGTTGTCGGTACACAGGTCGCGAACGGTCTTGAAGAACTCCTGCGACGCTGTTCTGACTCCGCCCTCTCCCTGGATTGGTTCGACGATGAGTGCAGCGACATCCTTGTTCATCATCTTCTTGACGGACTCGCAGTCCCCGTACTCATAGTACTGGTATGCGGAGCTGATGAGGGGCTCGAACGATGCCTGATATTTGGTCTGTCCTGTTGCCCCCAGTGCCGCAGAGGTTCTTCCGTGGAAACCGTTCAGAGCGGCCATGACCTTGGAACGTCCGGTGTATCTGACTGCTAGCTTCAGTGCACCCTCGTTGGCCTCTGCTCCGCTGTTGACGAACAGGGTGCGGTTCAGATCACCAGGTGTTATAGTCGCGATCTTCTCCGCCAATCTCGCCTGCTCCTCGACGTAGTATAGGTTTGAAACATGAATCAGTTTGGCAACCTGCTCCTGCATGGCCTTCACCCACTCGGGGTGGGAGTAACCGATGGAGTTGACAGCGATTCCAGCCACCAAGTCCAGATACTTCTTTCCCTCGGTGTCATACAGATAGCAGCCCTCACCGTGTGTAAACGACAGCTCGATACGGCCGTAGTTCTGGAAGAGGTACTGTGTACTGAGTTCCTTTACTTCTTCGAAATTCATTTGATTCATCTCACTATGATTGTTCCGTGGAGGCTACCCTCCTTCATCACATCCGCCACGATGCATTCCGGATCGGTTCCGTTCACCATACGGACCTCGCTCACTCCTGCGAGTATCGCTTTGCGGCAGGCATCCACCTTGGGGATCATACCTCCGGAAATCACTCCCTTCTCGATCAGATCGTCGATGTCCTTCAGCGTCACCTTGTCCAGCTTGGAACCGGGGTCGTTCACGTCCATGAGTATCCCGGGGACATCCGTTATCGCGATCATCTCCTTGCATGGAACCGCTGCGGCGATTCCCGCCACCATCGTGTCGGCGTTCACATTCAGTTTCTTTCCGTCCTTGTCCTTACCAATAGGATAGATCACGGGGACTATTTCATTCTCCAGAAGGTCCAGCAGGACATTCGGGTCGCATTCGGACACTTCACCCACGAGTCCGACGTCAACCGTGATCTCCTTGCCGTCCTCGACGACCTTCACGGGAGCCTTCCTCACGCAGAGGGTGCAATGGTATCCGGGCATGCCTATGGCCTTCACACCGGCCTCCGTCAGGCATCCCACCACATCATTGTTCAGATTGGAGAGCACCTTCTCGGCAACCTCCAGACCGTCAGCGTCCGTTACCCTTATCCCTGCTACCTTCTTCGGTTTCAGCCCCCTCCTTTCCATCTCCTCCGAGATCTCAGGGCCTCCGCCGTGGACCAGGATGACCTTGGCGCCCTGCGACATCATCTGTGATATCTCCTTAGCCAGGCGCATCATCGCCTCCTTTCCGCGGATGGCGTTGCCTCCGAACTTCAGGACATACAGGTTATCCATGATATCACGTGGCGTATTCCGCGTTGATGCGGACGTAGTCGTACGTGAGGTCGCATCCCCATCCAGTAGCGGTCTCCTTTCCGATTCCCAGATCCACCAGGATAGAGACCTCCTTGTTGTCCATCGCCATACGGACCACTTCAACAGAGCGCTCGTCTTGGAAGACAGGTGCTCCTGAATCCAGGATCGGGACTTCCATGTCTCCGCCCTTGATGGTCAGGCGGACATCTTCGAGCTTGAACTCGCATCCGCTGTTCCCCAGGGCCATCATGATACGACCGTAGTTGGGATCGGACCCGAATATCGCTGATTTCACCAGAGGTGAGTTGATGATCGTCTTGACCAGCTTTGTGGCGTCTTCCTTCGTCTTCGCCCCGGTGACGCTGACCTCTATTAGCTTGGTGGCTCCCTCTCCGTCAGAGGCGACGGTGCGTGCGATCTTCGTCATCACGAAGTTCAGAGCGTTATAGAACTCCGGATCATCGTCTGCGCACTTGCCTCCGGCCATTCCATTGGCCAGAAGGATGCTGGTATCGTTGGTGGACTGATCTCCGTCGACCGAGACCATGTTCAGAGATCCGTCTAAGATCTCCTGCCACTTGGCACGGAACGCAGGGGACAGGTTCGCATCTGTGGTTATCAAGGACAGCGTCGTCCCGTGGAGGACCTTCATGTGGGGTGCGATCATTCCGCTCCCCTTACAGATGGCCCCTATGTAGACCAGTGTACCGTCGGTGAGTCTCACGCGCACGGCACATTCCTTCTTGATAGTATCAGTCGTCATTATGGCCTCTGCCAGATTGGCATCTGCCTGACGTCCATCGAAGAGCTCCTTTGCTGCACGGGAGATTCCGTAGCGTACCTTGTGCATATCCATGAAACGTCCGATGAGTCCCGTGGACATCACACCGACAGTGAGCGGATCCAGTCCGAGCTCGTTAGCGGTGACCTTCTTCATCTCCAGAGCATCCTCTATTCCGCGGCGTCCGGTGAGTGCGTTCGCGTTACCGCTGTTCACCACGACAGCCTGGAGCTTGTCGGAGTTCTCTTTCATCATCACCTGCACGGGTGCGGCCTTCACGTTGTTGCTGGTGTATCCGACACATGCCGTCGCGGGCGTCTCGGAGTACAGCAGCGCAAGGTCCAATGAACGGTATTTCACTCCGCTGTGAACTCCTGCCGCCTTGAACCCCTGCGGGGTCGTGACTCCTCCATCTATTACTTCTACCATATTCAAACCCCCAATCCGGGTATATTCAATCCTTTCTTCTCATCCAAGTTCAGCATCAAGTTCATGCACTGAACGGCCTGTCCCGATGCCCCTTTTACCAGATTGTCCAGGACACCGAAGGAGACCACCTTGTCCCCCAGGACCTTAGACGACACCTGAGCGTGGTTGGATGCCACCACTGCGCGTATGGACGGCTCGGGGACGTAATGTACGAACGCCTCGTTGCCGTACTGCTTACTGTAAATCGAATCCACATCTTCCTGCGAGAGTTCCTTGTTGATGCTGAAGTAGCATGATGACAGGATGCCGCGCACGATAGGGAGAAGCTGCGGTACGAACGTGACCTTCGTATGGGATCCCGCAAATTTGTCCACTGCCATCTCGATCTCAGGCGTGTGACGGTGCTTCCCGACGCTATATGGGATTATCGTCTCGCCACATGTGGAGTGATGCGTTCTCTCCGAGGGGACCATTCCCGCACCTGACGTACCGGACTTTGCATCAACGATGATGTCCTCAGACACGACTCCTGCCTTGAGGAGCGGCCCGCATGCCAGGATGATAGATGTCGCATAGCAGCCTGGATTAGCCACCAGATCTGCTCCCTTGATCTCATCGCGGAAGAACTCAGGAAGCCCGTATACTGCCTTCTGGAGGTTCTCCACATCCGTGTGCTGGTGTCCGTACCATTTCTCGTACACGGATACGTCATGCAGACGGTAGTCTCCTGAAAGATCTATGCACTTGATGCCTTGCTCCAACAGAGAAGGCACCTCCTTCATTGCGACTCCGTGAGGTGTGGCGACGAACACGAAATCCAGGTCCTTTGTGTCGGATATCCTCTCGGTGAACATCAGATCGCCAACGTATCCTTTGAGGAACGTGTGCACATCTTCGACCTTCTTACCGGCGTTCTGACGGGACGTGAGCGCAGCTATCTCGACATCGGGATGCGTGCACAGCAGACGGGAGAGCTCTCCTCCCGTGTACCCGGTTCCACCTATTATTCCGACTTTAACCATAGATTTCCCTCGAATCATATCATTAAGGCCCATGTTTTCATCTATATTAAGGGTGATGTTAAATTTCAGACAAAAATGTTACATGTAAGACATTAGGTTGATACCAGACCTAGACAGACTATCCAACGACATAGGGATGATACGCTCTGTGTCGGCATGTAAGTTGTACGAGAAGGAGACAACTACGACCCTTTTCTGTTCTATTTATTCGCCATATATTTATGATGGGATGGGTATCGTTCGGACGGTTAGCATGGCAGTAGCGAAGAAAACCACAACAAAAAAAGCTAGCACAGCCAAGAAGGCCGTTAAAGCGACCCCTGCAAAGAAGGCGCAGAGAGACAAAGTCGTTCTCGCCTACTCAGGAGGTCTCGACACATCTGTCGACATTCACTGGCTCCAAGAGAACTACAACGTCGACGTCATCGCGATCGCGGTCAACGTCGGACAGCCACCCAGCAAGGATGACATCGTTGCACGTGCAATCAGGAACGGAGCCATCAAAGCAGATTTCATCGACGTCAGAAAAGAATTCGTCGAGGACTACATCTGGCCCGCTCTCAAGGCGAACGCCATGTATCAGAACGTTTACCCCCTCAGCACCGCAGTCGCAAGACCCCTCATCACAAAGGTCCTTGCCGATGTCGCCAAGAAGGAAGGCGCAAAGTACATCGCCCACGGATGCACCGCAAAGGGAAACGACCAGGTAAGATTCGATGTCGGACTCATCTCACAGAATCCCGACCTGAAGATCATCGCACCCATGAGAGAGTGGATCACCACCAGAGAGGAAGAGATCGATTACGCCAAGAAGAACGGAATCGAGATCATCGTGAAAAAGTCCAGCCCTTACAGCCGTGACGAGAACCTCTGGGGCAACTCCTGCGAGTGTGGAGTACTCGAGGATCCCTGGGAGGAGCCTCCCGCAGGAGCATGGGCATACACTGTCGACCCCGCGAAGGCACCCGCAGCACCCAAGTACATAGAGATCGGATTCGAGAAGGGTATTCCAGTATGTCTTGACGGAGTCCGCATGGACGGAGTGAAGCTCATCGAGACCCTCAACGAGCTCGCAGGAAAGTACGGTGTCGGAAGAATCGATCACGTAGAGGACCGTCTCGTCGGAATCAAGAGCCGTGAGACCTACGAATGCCCTGCAGCGATCACACTCATCGCAGCCCACAGAGGACTCGAGGCACTCACACTGCCCAAGGACACAATCGAATTCAAGCGCATCATCGAGCAGAAGTTCAGCCAGCTGATCTACGACGGTCTCTGGTACGAGGGTCTCCGCGAGAACCTCCAGGCCTTCATCGATTCAAGCCAGAAATACGTAACAGGTGTCGTAAGAGTCAAGCTCTACAAGGGAACCGCGACGGTCGTCGGTAGAAGATCGCCCTACTCGCTGTACGATGTCGGCCTCAGCACCTACGCCAAGGGAGACGAATTCGACCACAAATCCGCTGTCGGATTCATCTACTGCTGGGGACTTCCCGGAAAGACCGCGGCTAAGGCCCACATGAAGGCTGACAAGAAGAAGACTCCTGCCAAGACAGCGAAGAAGACAGCAACCAAGAAGAAGTGATCACTTGAAACAAGCCCTCTGGTCCGGAAGATTCAAAGACAAGATGGATGACTCCACACTGGAGTTCACATCCTCTCTGGATGTAGACTCCAGGATGGCATTCTACGATGTCATGGGGTCCCTCGCCCATGTGAACATGCTGAAGGCATGTCACATCCTTCCGGCAGAGGACGTCGACAGTATCATTCAAGGCCTCAGGGCCATCCTCAAGGAAATCGAGGCTGGGGAGTTCGAGCTGGACTACAAGCTCGAGGACATCCACACCAACATCGAGTTCTCGCTGACCGAAAGGATCGGCCCCGCAGGCGGCAAACTTCATACGGGAAGGAGCAGGAACGACCAGGTGGCCGTGGACTTCAGGATGTACCTGAGGGATAAGGCACTGGAAGTGGTTACAGACATAGAAGGTCTGATCACCAGCCTGCTCAAGATCGCGGAGACCAACTTCGACACGATCATGCCCGGTTTCACACATATGCAGCACGCCCAGCCAGTCACACTCGCTCAGCACATGCTCGCGTATGTGTTCAAGTTCTCAAGGGATGCGGACAGGTTCCTGGACGCGTTCGACAGGATGAACAAATGCCCTCTGGGATCGGCCGCTCTCGCAGGCACCACATACCCCATAGACCGTTTCATGACGGCGAGCGCCCTCGGATTCAAGGAGCCCACAGAGAACTCCATGGATTCCGTCAGCGACAGAGACTTCGTCAACGAGCTCGCTTTCTGCGCAGCCCAGACTCAGCTCCACCTGTCATCGCTTTGCGAGGAACTGGTCTACTGGTCTTCCCAGGAATTCGGATTCATAGAGATGGACGACAAGTTCACCACAGGATCCTCGATCATGCCCCAGAAGAAGAATCCCGACATAGCGGAGCTCGTCAGAGGGAAGACCGGAGGAGTGGTGGGTTCGTTGGTATCCATGCTCGTTCTCACGAAGGGACTTCCCCTCACATACAACCGCGACCTCCAGGAGGACAAGGCGGCCGTGATGGACTCCATGGACACCGTGATCTCCTGCCTTGAGATCATGGCAAAGGTGATGGCGACGACCACCTTCAAGGGCGATAGGCTCATGGAGGTCACCAGCAAGGGACAGATCAACGCGACCGATCTTGCCGATTATCTCGTCACAAAAGGTATCCCCTTCCGCGAGGCTCACGCTATAGTAGGCGCAGCAGTCAGGGAGAGCATCGAATCGGGAGTCAACCTCGAGGACATGCCCCTCGATAAGCTCAGGACATTCTCCGATAAGATCGAGGACGATGTCTACAAGTTCATCCCTGTAAAGAGCTGCGTGGAGAGGAGGATATCCTACGGAGGAACATCCTCATCATCGGTGGACATGGAGATGTCCAAGGCCATAGAGCAACTGATGCAGCGCGAAGAGGTACTGCGTCAGGAGAAACAGCTCATCGAGAACTGCTGGAAAGAACTGATCGGATGATCAGTCGAAATCCACGCGGTCGTTCTCTTTCACTTCGAATTTGATCTTCGCAGCGGTCAGCATCTCGCTGATCTTGTCCGCGATAGGTTTGAGCTCAGAAGCTTTGCTGTAGGTCTTGAGGTAGAACTCCTTGGAATCCATGGGGAAGACGAGTCTGACCTTTCCCTTCCTGTTGTATCCCTCGGGTTTCCTGTTCATCTCGAGATCAGCGGTGTTAAGCTCGATCAGCATCTGGAGAAGTTCCTCCTCTTCGGGCATCTGGTCTATGGATTCCAGGAACATTTTGAGTATGTCGGGGAACACTGGCGCCAGGTCCTTGTAGTCGGATTTGCCTTTGAGAATGAAATGAACGCTGCTGACCTTCATTGACAAGGGAACTTGTAACACTTTATTTAATTCCTTTTCTTACAGTCAGATAATGAGAACAGCTCTTACAGTGGCTGGCTCGGACTCCATCGGCGGTGCAGGTATCCAAGTGGATATCAAGGCCATGGCGGTCGTCGGAGTACACGCCACTTCCGTGATCACAGCTGTCACCGCCCAGAACACACAGGGCGTCGACGGCATCTTCCCAATGCCTGTAGATTTCATACAGGCCCAGCTCGAATCGGTGCTGAAAGACTGCGATATAAAGGCAGTCAAAACCGGTATGCTGTACAGCGCAGAGATAGTAGAGACCGTATCGGACATCCTCGAGGACCATGACGTCCCGCTCATTGTGGATCCGGTCATGGTATCCGGAACCGGATGCTCCCTCTGTGACGATGACTTCGTCAGAGCATTGAAGAAGAAACTCCTTCCAATCTGTGAATTGGTTACCCCCAACAGGTTCGAGGCAGAGATCCTCGCCGGTATGAAGATCAAGAATGAGGACGACATCACGTTGGCCTGCGAACTCATCGGCAAACAGGGATCCTCAGTTCTGTTCAAAGGAGGCCACCTCAACGGCCCCAAGGTGACAGATTACCTCTACCTATCGTCAGAATTCAACAAGCTCGAATACCCCCGCCTGGCCAAATCAGGACATGGAAGCGGATGCTGTCTGTCTGCGTTCATCACTGCCAACATGGCCAAGGGACTTGACATCGTGAACGCGGTGATGAAGTCAAGGGAACTGATTCAGGAGTCCATAGCTACCCAATACCCTATAGGAAAGGGAGATGTGGTCGTCAACCCGATGGTCAAGCTCAAAGGCGACTCGGACAAATTCAAGATCCTGGATGCCCTGGACGGCGCTGCCAACAGGATCGTCGACCTGGTCCCCAACGAATTCGTTCCCAAAACGGGAATGAACATCGCATACGCTCTCAAGGATGCTGCAGGACCGGAGGAGATCGCTGCGATCGACAAGAGGCTGTTTGTCCACAACGGTATCCTGAAGAAGGGAGGACCTGCCAAATTCGGTGCCGCTGAGCATCTGTCCTACGTACTCATGGAGATCATGAAGCACGAACCTAAGTCCAGATGCATCATGAGCCTAGCATATCGTCAGGACATCCTCGATGTCATGGAGGAGGTCGGGATGACCGCTGTCACCATAGAGATGCCCAAGGACAAGGTCGCTGAGGCCACCAAGAAGGCCATCGACATAGCTGGGAAGATCCCTGACGCCATTGTGGATAAAGGTTCAAAGAAGGACAGGATCATTAGGCTCATCGCCAGGAACCCTGAGCTGATGATGAACAAACTGGACAGCATCCTCTGATATCTAAATCAACGGATTACCCATTGACTGTTCCTGTTCGTACCGGTGTTGTCCAGCAGTCCGTCTGCCTTCAATGAGGTAACGATCTTCTTCACCGAAGATAGCGAGATACCGGATGCTTCAGAGACCTCGCTCAACTTTGCACGAGGGTTCCTCTCCAGATAATTGAGGATACCCTGCTTCAGATGGTCCAGATCGCTTCTGCTCCTGTCCCTTGCCTCCCTGTATTCAACGAAAGGCGGTTTGAAACGGAACGGGATCGTAACGATGACATTGCTGCCGGTGAAACGGAATGCATCTCTGCCGCAACTGTTGACGATCAGCGGAACCCCGTGACCCCCGTCTCCGATGAAATGAAGTTCCGCGAATACTTCGAAAAGGGACTGGTTGACCGGGAATGAATCACCTGTGTAGAAATCCTCCAAGGACAGCGCATAAGGGATGTTGCCGAAGGAGGTGACCTCTATCCTGTCATCGAAGACAAACACCGAAGGAGGAATCATATTCCACCAAGCATTATGGATACATGCGTTTACCCAAGCCTCCTGGAATGCTGCGAAATCGAAAAGGGCCACATTGTTACCATCTTCATCAGTTCCGTTGCACATGTATCCGTTCATGGCATCCAATATTCTTGTGAAGGAACCGATTATGCTCTGCCCCCCGTAATCCAGCTTCTTGTAGATGAATCCCTTGTCCTTGCCCCTGAACTCTATTATCTGCATCGGAAGGACGTTCTGATCCGACAGTAGATATCCCAAAAGATTGAACCTTCCGTCCATATCAAGCATGTTGTAACTGTCGAACAATCCGCCTTGATGAGGATATATACGGTATGAGATTAACATCCCCAGCAGATAGTTGAAGGTCAGTTCCTGGAACGCCGACGGCGTATCCTTAAGAGGGTCCAGACCCCTTGATAGCGCCAGACGGGCGATTGCATCTGCCCCTGCCAGTACGTTTTCATTTCCTCTTCTGATGTAATAGCGTCCATCACAAGAATACGGCACGACATTACCCTTTGCTGATAGAACGATGTAACGGTTCCCGCTCTTATTCACACGAAGATCTATGTCCAATACAGGAAAGGGTGCGATGATACCTGTGAAGAAACCCCTGATCCCCTCTATCGTTCCGCTGTCCACCTCGAGACCGATTATCTTTCCGTTGTCATCGACACCGAAATAAACGGTCCCCTCATGCCCTTTGTTCAGCATAGCGGCCAATGATTTGGACGCTTCATCAAGATGAGCTATATCCGGAACGAATTCTACCGATTCGCTTTCAACGGTGACACTGAGGGATTCTACATCATCCATTAGTTGGAGTATATCTCCAATACTATTAAACCTATTTCGAACTAGTTACGAACTAGTTATTATGTTGAAATCATCAACATTAATGGATTGAAACTCAATAAAAATGCCATTTTGATAACAAAATTCCGAACTAGTTACGAACTAGTTATTATGTTGAATCTCTCAACATTAATGAAAAACAATCAACAAAAAGCAACCGGTAAGATGTTTATTCAGTGAAAAGAACCCCGGGCTGAGCCCGGGGAAAATGACTGGTCATTCGATGTTGGTAATCTTGATCTCGAAATACAAAGGCTGGTTGATCTTCTCGGATCCAGTCTTATATGTGATCTCGGTACCGTTGACAGCGGTTATGTATATGTTATCCTCAAGCTCGAGTTTGATCATCTGGATGTGGCCTTCGTCATCGACGGTCACGGTGTTCTTGATGATAATATCGAACACGATGATGTCGCCTACACTGGTTGCCTTGAATTCAACGGTGGTCTCTCCCTGTTTGTAGGCCTCATAGGTCTCTCCAACAACAGGGAAGTATGTGACCAGAACATCCCTTCCTGAATTGGTAAGGATGGCCTGTGCAGGGAACTTATACTTGGACTCGAAAGATATTGCCTTTCCCTCTTCGAGTGTGATGTCGGGATACATCTCCGAGAAGCCCTTCTTGGAGACGAACTGAGTGGATTCGATCATGTTTCCGACTGTACTCATCTTTCCCTCTGTTGAAGGTCCGACATATCCTTCGGATGCTGTAAGGTACACTTTAACGGTCTCTCCGACCTTGTGTCCGATAACAGCGTTCTCGAACCCTTCGAGCATTGTCTTGTCTCCGATCTTGAACTTCAGACCGCTATAGGTAGTCTTCTCAGTCCAATCGTTTGACTTTTGAATATCGTCATCGTTGCCGATGCTGGAGATGTTTGTGTCGAACACTACAGCGTTTTTCTCTCCGTATGCGTCATAATACGTTCCAATGTAGTCTACAGTCACTGTGTCTCCAGTTGATGCCGTCTCGTCTCCGCTGGGGAAGTATTCCTTCACAACGAACGAACCGAGAGCGATGACAGCTGCAACCAGGAATATCGCGAGACAGATTGTAAAAATCGGGTCTCTATCCTTTTTGGCAGTATTTTCGCCAGTCATTTTAACCGAGCAACCGATTTGAAACCCCATATAAAAGTCCTATGCCTTTATTATTTACAAAGAAGAAAGAAGGCACAGAACGTGTTATCTATCCGACCGGACATGGCAGATTCATGTTCGACCTGTATGTCGTCACTGATGAATCGCTGTCGAAAGGACGCTCCAACATGGAAATCGCCAGACTGGCCTATGAGGGAGGAGCGGACGTCGTACAGCTGAGGATGAAGAATGCTTCTAAGGAGGATATGCTCAGAGATGCTCTGCAGATCAAGAAAATCGCCGATGAAATGAACAAATTCTTCATAGTGAACGACAACATCGAAGTTGCAATAGAATCGAACGCAGACGGGGTTCATCTGGGACAGTCGGATATGCCTCTTGAGGAAGCGGTCGATCTGATGGGGTCGGACAAGATCATAGGCATATCGGTCACAACGGTAGAAGAGGCCAAGAAAGCAGAGGCGGGAGGGGCGTCCTACGTAGGTGTGGGATCGATTTTCGCCACTTCGACCAAGCCCGATGCCACACAATCATTGGGACTCGACGCCATATTCACGATAAGGCAGGCTGTAGACATCCCTATCGTCGCGATAGGCGGGATCAACCAGGGAAACATACAGTCAGTCATAAGGGCGGGAGCAGACTGCGCAGCAGTTGTTTCTGCCGTTGTGGCACAGGATGACGTGAAAAAAGCCGCACACGACCTCAGAGACCTCATATTAAAGGCTCGTCTTTGATTTGTGATTTTACTGACCAAAAACAGTGGTCTTTAAAATAATACAAACAAATACAGTGATGTATGGGCGCACAAGACGAGTATTTGCGCAACTTCTGCATCCTGCTCACCGACAAGGGTGTGGTTCCGTTAACTGACCCCCTTCAGATCTCAGTCTACCAGAGTCTGGTAGGCGGAATGAAGAGGCCCAGTGACCTTACCGCAGAGCTGGGATTGAGTTCCTCATCCCTGCACTTCGTCATAGACAAGATGTCAGAATCGGGTATAATCGACAGGACGAAACCGGACTCCGACAAGAAGACGGTCTACTACTCCACCAGTGCAAAGGTGCTGGCCAGTTCATCGGAGACTAATGATAGGCTCAAGAGCATCTCCGACAAGACCTTCGTGGATCCCTTGAAGAACTACAAGGGACTATCATCTCTGGCCAACATGCTGGACTGCTACACATCCGAGATTGGTGTCAACATCGATCCTTTGAGGATGAAGTACGCAAATGCCTTAGCTGATGCCGTCGAGGTAGAGAAGGTCGGGTTCGAAGACGCGATCATGAACGCTAGGGACATCTTCGCGAAACTAACCGGTTACAACTTCACCCTATTCGCATCCTCGCCGCTCACTCTCGTCATGACCGGCGATGAAGGCATCATCGACAGGACGCCCACGTTGATGCAGTTCGTGATAAGGCTCATCGAGAACGCAACAGGCAGATGCCACAAGATCACCAGTATCGAGAACTTCAACGGCTCCGATACAATGGTAAAAGTCGTCATGGACCGTTGCGAGAAATCTGAGGAGCCCTACATCAACACCACGATGCAACACAAGGATACAGAGCGCTTCATGATGGTGGACGTGGACGGCGCAGCAGGTCTCATGACAAGCGACGTCCAGATCGAAATAGTCGATTCGATCTACGAGAGGCCCCTGTGCATCACAGATATAGTCAACAAGGTGGACGCACCCAGATCCACCATTACATCGAACCTTCTCAGGATGGTCGAGGAAGGTGTCATCTCGGTATTCTACTCAGAATCCGGATCGGCATACTACGGCCTCGCATGTTCAATACTTCTCAAGAAGTCGCGCCCTATCTCGACGGACAACGAGGAGCTTCGTAACGTGCTCGACATCGTCAAGGACAAGGAAGGTTCATTCATGGAAGGTCAGCTCCTTTACACACTGGCCTACCTCAAGAAGCTGGGATTCGATTCCGAATACCTAATGGTCGTCCTCGGTGCCAAATACATGAGGGCCACAGGTGACGTCAGTGTCCAGGGCAACTTCGACACCTACTTCGGAAACATGTCCGACATCGCAAAGGCGATCGGACTGTCGCTCAGCATAGTTTCAATCTACCCGCTGACCATCGGCATCACAAGCACCGACCCCGAGTCGGAGATGTCGCAGGCGATGACGTTCATCAAGGGAATGGCCCACCAGGGACTGGAGATGGCTAGCAGCGGAATATTCGTCAGGAGTACCGATGAGAAGCCCGAGGGAGAGAACATCTCTTTCAAGGAGATCTACCCCGCTCTCAGCATGACGCCCGTGAAGGGAGTCATGGTCGACGACCTCACGGCGGCCGCCGCACCCAAGAAACGTACATCGTCGGTCAAGACGGCCCTGCTAAACCGCAGCAAGAAGAAATCCGAACAGCCCGTTAGGGCGGTCAGGTACATCACTGCAGGTGTGTTCATGGCCCTTCTGCTCGGAGTCGTTATCTTCGGTTTCGGCATGAGTCACGAGAACGACGCGGGAACATTCAGTCTTACCATAGACGACAGCATCGATGCGACGGTCTATGATGCGGACGGGGTCGAACTCGCTTCGCCCTATGTGTTTGAATCTGGTACCGCCATCACAATGGTGCTCGACGAACCTCAGAACATCGGATACGTGAACAGCGGTGTTGCGTATCTGATCAAACCTGAAGGCGACGGATCGTACAGCCTTACGATGAACTCGAACCTCACCATCGAGCCTCTGATCGACATCTCCTACCTGAAGAACGACAGCAGGTACGACTTCTCGATCTACTGCTCCGACAAGAAGATCGACAGCAACACGCCTGTGACCTTCAAAGGAGCATCGGAGTACGAAGAGATGTCCTCCGGCCTCTATGTGACACCCCACAACCAGATTGTGTTCGTCATAACCGAGGCTGGCTTCAGGATCGTTTCGGAGGATGGCGGTGCCTACCTCCCCAGCGTCACCCGCAGCAACATCACCTACGGGATGCTCGACGTCATCGAGACCCCTGTCGGAACGAACACAGTCTACATCGACGACGGAAGGGAATACTACTTCAGCGGCGAAAAGGTAGCTGACGAGTTCGTCATTGACGGGGACGTCCCTACCATAACCCTGAAACCAGCGGACGACAGGAATGCCGAGGTATACGTCAACGGCAAACTCGTCGAGCAGGATCAGGACGGCGGATTCATCATCGATGTCATCCCCGGAGAGGACATACACGTTGACAGTAAGGAAAAGGGATTCCACTAAACATGAATCTCTCCCCGTTCTTCAAAAGTATCGTGGACCAGGATGATGCACCTGTCGTAATATGCGACACGATGCACATCGTGGTCTACATGAACCCGGCGGCCATCGAGGAATACAGCGAACGCGGCGGTGCCGGGATCATCGGCCTTCACATTTTCGACTGCCACAGCGGCAAATCCAACGAGATCATACGCAAAGTCGTCGACTGGTTCGCTTCCAGTAAGGACCATAATAAGGTCCACACATTCTACAACAACCTTCAGAACAAGGATGTCTACATGATAGCCTTGCGCAACGACGAAGGCGAACTCATCGGATACTACGAAAAGCACGAATACCGCAACAGAGACCAATCTGGTTTCTACGAATTCTGACAATCCTGTAGTGGCCCTTATCAATAAAAAAGGAAACTCACCCAATAGGAGATTTAAATATGGTCGCCAAGAACAAACCCGAAAAAGGATTCTGCCCGTTTTGCGGCAGGAGTTTCGGCGGCGATCATGACGTCTGTCCTTTCTGCGGTCAGAACCTGAAGATGTACAAGGATGATCTTGGCCCGATCATGAATTCCATTCAGACGGCCACGAACATCGATATGAAGAGTCCTAAGGTAAGGATCACCATGTCAGTAGTCATCTTCCTTTTGGCATTCGCAGGCGCATTGGTCATTTTCGACTATTATGACAGCAATTTCAATTCGAACAACGAAGATGCCCTTGTTCCTGAAGGAATCGTCATCGACCTGCAGAACAACGGCTATCTGGACCTGGTGGACGACTTCGCGAACCAGAATATCAAGGTCCTCCCCCTTTACGATCCCGAGCTCAAATTATTCTTCGAGCTTAATCCCAGATATCAGAACGATTATGACAGGGTCGTATGGAACGTGATGACGGAATCCTACAACGATACTAACATGAAGAATCCGTTCTACCAGAAGGTCACCAAGGACCATACTAATTCAGACAGCATCTACAGCGTGACATGGGACAACGTCCGTGTCGGTAAGTTCTGGATCACGGCCGAGTGCTTCTCAGAAGAGAAGGACGATGTGTTCGTAGGAACGGGGACATACTACGGAAAGATGGAGAAGACGTATTCGTGGGCGTACAACGGCGTACCAATGACTTTCGACTACACCATGTCCGCCGATGAGGTGAAGTCCTGTCTGACATCCGATCTGAACGCCAGATTGGATCTGCAAAGTAAGTCCAGTATGACATCCTTCATTATTGAAAACTCATCAATCCAGGATCTCAATAACAAGCTTCTTTCACTCTACAACAAGAATGTGGACAAACAGTACACCAACGCGGATTACGCCGATTTCGTGATGTCCTTCGTCCAATCATGCTTCCCAGAGATCTTCGACAGCTACAACTACCGCACATCCGACTATTGGGCATATCCTACCGAGACTCTCTTCCGCGGATGTGGCGATGACGAGGACAGGGCGATACTGTACTGTGCTATCATGAAGGAAGCGGGAATGAATGTCGGTATACTTTCATTCCCGGAGGCAACGATCGCTGCCGTCGAGGTCAACCTAGACGACAGCTTCATAGGAACATATGCAAAAACTGTGAGGAGCTCCAACGGCATCTACACAGTAGCGGATACATCCTCGGAACTCAGACTAGGAGAGCTCAGACCGTACTACGGAATCTCAGAGGATGGGTGGACCCTATTCTACAACGGCGAGGAGCTCGACAAACGCTACGGCATAGAGACAGTCTGATATAGTACAATCAGCGTCCTGCATCCATGGCATTCGGTTTCTTCAAACCCACAGGACCTTACAAACTCGTAATTCTGGTGAGGAACGATCTCAAGATGGGCAAAGGCAAGATTGCGGCCCAGGTCGGTCATGCAGCGGTCGAATGCGCTCTTTTCACCGAGAAGAAGGATAAGAAGTCCTTCGACGCTTGGTACAAATGCGGTCAGCCAAAGATCGTCCTCAAGGTCGATTCATTCGAGGAACTTGATAAGTACAGGATGATGGCCAGCAGCAACAAGATACATATCGCGGTCATCACTGATGCCGGAAGGACGCAGGTGGAACCCGGAACTGTCACATGCATGGGCCTGGGCCCGGCGCCCGCCAGTGAGCTTGATAAGATCACCGGCGAGCTGAAGATGCTCTGATCAGACCTTCTGGACCTTGGCCTTGGAGGCCATCTCGTCAGATTTGAGATTGTAAAGTTGGTCCAAAAGTGCTACCTTGAAGGACCCCGGGCCTTTGCAATCGGACTCGGCCTTCTCAGCAGCGACGTTGAACGCGGTTATGGCTGCGATCAGTGCGCACAGGCTGACCCCGTTAGCACCGACATACGATCCGAGGACCGAACTGAGCATGCATCCGGTACCGGACACCAATCCCTGGTAATCGGATCCATTACTGAGAACATACAGGCTCTTTCCGTCAGAGACGTAATCTGTCTTTCCGGTAGCCACCACCATACACTCATATTTCTTGGCAAGGCCGAGGACCAGGTCGCCGATGTTATCCGCAGTGCTGGTGGAATCTACTCCCCTCACGCCTCCGATCACACCTGCAAGGAATGAGATCTCTCCGCAGTTGCCCTTGATTACATCTGGCCTCACCTTGTTAATGATGTCCTCGGCGACCTTGTTACGATACTCTGTCGCTCCTGCCCCTACCGCATCGAAGATGACAGGCACATTATTCTTCTTCGCAACATTGCCGGCAAGGAGCATCGCATCGACTGTACGCGGGTTCAGAGTTCCCATGTTAAGAACAACAGCGCTGGCGATACGGGACATATCCACGACATCGGCGTCCGCATCCGTCATCACAGGAGATCCTCCGGAGCAGATGCAGATGTTCGCACAGTCGTTGACGGTAACATAATTCGTGATGTGATGGACCAAAGGGGTCTTCTCACGTACAGTATCCATGAACTTTGATAGATCGGAGACCATGATACCTCTATCCGGTACCTTGCTTATATTGATGACTGAATTGATACCGGATTCCTGATGGATCCCCCGCATCTTTTTTCTATAAGGACCATCAATCCCAATCCATGGCTCTGATAGACATTGAATACATCCACACAGAGAAGGATATCCCGGACGTAAGCATAAGAAGGCCCAGCGTAGGAAAGATGAGGGCCTACATCCAGGATCTGGTGTACGAAATGAAATCGGCCGACATCTCCTGTTCCTTCAAGGAGACTATAATCGATGACGGCAAGCACGAGGTCCTGATAAACGGGAGGACCATTCCCGAGATCATCGACGGACTCGAGATAAGACACCTTGACGTTGAAGAGAGCTGTGATCACGGCAAACCTTCCACCGTCCTTTTCGGACGCCCCACCTTGGACTGGAAGAAGGAATATGTCGAGGACGTTCCCGACACACTCATGAAGAACGCCATCGCCAAGGTCTACGCTGACGAGAGAAAGAAACAGACCTCGCAGTGATGATCGTCACATGTGCCCTCTGGGCACAACCGTCTTTTTTTAAAGAAAAAAATTAAAAATAAATCCCCATGCTCCGAACAATGTTCGAGATCATCAGAAGGGACGGGCTCGCCCGTATCGGAAAGTTCACCACCAATTCAGGACGCAGCATGGAGACACCGGCGCTTTTCCCGGTCATCAACCCGAAGATCAACACAGTTCCCGCCAGAGAACTCTACGACACCTTCGGCTTCAAGTCCCTGATTACAAACTCGTACATCATCAAGAACACCCCTGATCTCAAAGAGAAGGCGCAGGCTATCGGCCTCCATGAGATGCTGGATTTCCCCGGGATCATCATGACCGATTCCGGAACCTTCCAAAGCCACATGTACGGCGAGGTCGAACTCACCAACGAGGAGATAGTTGAATTCCAGAAGTCAATAGGGACTGATATCGGAACCGTGCTGGACATCTTCACAGAACCCTACTGGACCAAAGAACAAACGGCAGAATCCATCGAAGTCACACTTCAGAGGACGCAGCAAGCCTGCGATATGAAAGGAGAGATGATGATCAACGGTGTCGCACAGGGTTCCATCTATCCCGATCTCAGAGAGGACTGCGCCAGAAGGATGGCCGACATGGATATCGATGTGCACCCCATAGGTGGTGTCGTCCCCCTGATGGAGCAGTACAGGTACGCAGAACTTGTCGACGTCATAATGTCCAGCAAGAAAGGACTCAATCCCAACCGTCCAGTGCATCTGTTCGGTGCCGGGCACCCCATGATCCTCGCATTCGCGGCACTCATGGGATGCGATTTCTTCGATTCCGCATCATATGCGAAATTCGCACGCGATGAGAGGATGATGTTCGTCGACGGAACGTTCCGCTTGGCTGACATGGAATCACTTGACTGCAACTGTCCTGCATGCCGCGGGCACACGCTCGAAGAGCTCAGGAAGATGGAGAAGGGAAAGAAGACCAAACTCATCGCCGAGCACAACCTCTACCAGATCGTACAGGAGCTCAACCTTGTGAGGAGATACATCCGCGAGGGACGCCTGTGGGAGTTGGCCGAGATCAGATGCAGGGCACATCCTGCACTGCTTGAGGCTCTGAGAAAACTGAGGGACTACCAGGATGTGATGGAGCTTTACGACCCCATCAGCCGCGACGGGGCGATATTCTACACTGGATCGGAATCCAGGAACCGCCCTGTGTTCAAAAGGTACCTTGACAGGCTTGGAACGAGATACGTTCTCCCGACGGACAAGGTATGCCTGTTCGCAGACACTCACGGGAAACCGTACAGCAGACCATATGAACAGGAGTTTGACAAGGCACGCAAAGCCGGTTACACCCCTATCGTCGTCACACCCTTCGGACCTGTCCCTGCGGAACTGGATGAACTATATCCGCTTGCCCAATCTCTGTTCCCGCAGATCCCCGACATGGAGACCGAGACTGAATCCGACAGACTCACCTATCAGTTCCTCAGCAAGATGGGTGTGAAGGAGGTCATCCTCCAGAATCAGATCCCTGATGACGGTACGGAAGAATACGATGCGAACCTCCTGAGGGCGAAGGCCGTTGCAAGATACCAGTTCGGTATCGAAGCGGCCGATGCATTGTTCAAAGAACCTGTGGAACTCGTCACCAGCAGGAAGACCGGCAAGATCCGGAACGTCATCTCGGCGGGAGAGCATGTGCTCTCCATGCGTGCAGGTGACGGTATGTACACGCTCAAACTTGAAGGGGCTAAAAGGATAGTCGAGGCAGTGCCCAAACCCCACATGAGGGTTCAGGTCATGGATGACGCCGTACCGTTCGCAGCACAGGGGCGCAACGTGTTCGCGCAGTTCGTCACCGAGTGCGATCCCGATATTCGCCCCATGGAAGAGGTAATCATCACCGATAAGGATGATAATCCTGTAGCAACCGGCCGTGCCTTCCTGATCCCCTTCGAGATAAAGCAGATGAAGAAGGGAATGGCCGTAAAGGTCCGTTCAGGCTCCAGCGACGAATGAGACAATCAGGCAGTCTCTTCGTACATGTACTTCCTGCATACAGGGATGAGTATTCCTCCGATAGCGTTTCCGATAGCTACCAGTATGATGAAGAACAGTGCATCCAGGGAGAACACTCCCGCTGCGCAGAAGTAATACATGTCCGCGATGCTGTGCTCCGAACCTGCCAGAATGAAGACGGGGACACAGATGAACGCTCCGAGGTAACTCTTCTTGGTCTTGTAGACATCAGCAGCGATGAACATCAGGATACCGCAGAAGATTCCTTTGAGGATTACAGTGATGGGCGAATCCAGCATGTTGAGCCTACCGTCGATGAATCCCGGAACGAACTGATCGGCCATGGGCATGCACTGAGCTATGAGCAGGGTTCCGATGAAGTTTCCCACCAGCATGATCAGAAGGTCTATGCCATATGTCCAGGGTTTGTCGTCGAACATGTATCCTACCTTTCCGGTGTACAGGTCGAGACCGAATGTGAAAACTGTGAACAATCCGATGGAGAACAGGATGGCCCCTACCCACTTGAGCTCGGGGTTTATGCCCATGGTCCCCAAGAGTACGGCGCCACCGATACCGATCGCTACACCTGCGAGGATGGCCCTCACGAAGCATTTCAGATAGTGCTGGTAATCCATCAGATATCACTGTTGAGTGATGTTATCCAAATCGGCGATATAACCGTTGTTCTTATTGCTGATGAGATGTATCATCCGCATATGAGAGGAGACCTCCATACGCTCAAAAGAGTCTGCAGCTATGCATCGGTCGTAATGCTGATCGGAGAGGTTGCATTCATCGTTCTCGCAATAGGCATGGCGGCATATGGGGTCTTGGCATTCACAGATGACGGGATGCGTTCATCCTACATCGATCTGATCAAATGCGACCCGTCAGACATGTCCGTAATCTGCAGTGCAATCGAGATGACGCTGGCGTTCCTGGCGATGTTCATCACGGTGAAGGTCATCCATGACATAATGGTCGCCGTCCAGAAGGAGCACAGCCCTTTCATGGAGGACACTCCGAAGGGCTTCAAGCTCATCTGCATGACCTTCCTGATTCTCTCTGTTCCAATGACCATCCTGGAGTTCGCCAGCAGAGGGGATATCGTACTTTCCCTCTGTGTCCTTCTGGTATGCATCTTCATCTCGGTGGTCATGTACTGTCTGACCATCATATTCCGCTACGGACATCTGCTCCAGGATGAATCGGACCATACGCTGTGATACTATGGCGATAATCCTGAGGTTGGACAGAATGATGGCGGACAGGAAGATGTCCCTCAACGAGCTTGCCGAGAAGGTGGGCATCTCAAACGTCAATCTGTCCAATATCAAGACCGGCAAGATCTGCGCCATCAGATTCTCCACACTGAACGGTATCTGCAAGGCACTGGACTGCCAGCCGGGAGATATCCTGGAATACGTCGAGGATGACGGCTCAGAGGACTGAATCCCCTTCCGCCGCCAATTCCCTCTCCATCCTCTTCTTCGAGAACAGCACCGAATCCATGAATGCGACCCATGTGATCTCGATAAGGATCGACGTAGCGATGGCAACCATTCCTGGAGGGTAGAGCGCCACACAGAGCGCGATGGCAACACCCTTGTTCTTGTAGGATGTCATCAAAATATCCGTCACCCTCTGACCCCAGTGGATGCCCATCCTCTTCTCCGTGACCTCCACGGCGGTTCCGAGACCGAACGATCTGAGAACAGCTATTATCACGAACACAAGGAAGATCCACCATGCGTTGCCAGAGAAGTTGGTCGCGCCCACTGAAAGCCATACCATGAAGAAGATACAGCAGTTGAGGAAGGCTGCGAGAACATCCTTGTTGATCTGCAACTTGACAAGAAGTCTTGAAAGGACCAACGGGACTCCGATAAGCTCCAGAACTGTGATGATGAGGAATTCCATGTCGACAGAATCTCCGAGCATCAACCATACGATGAACGGGATCCATGCAAGCGACAGTATGTAGATCACGATAGTTCCCCTGGCAGCATGCTCCGCATCTCCGCGCAGGATGATAGAAAGAGGAAGGACCGAACCTGCGAAGGGTGTCGCCGCAATAAATACGAGACCTGCGGCCTGTGCCGCGTACTCAGTATCCTTGAGGAGAAGATATCCGACGAGCGGGATTATGGAAGCAACGATCATTCCAAGGATTATTGCCCTGGCCATGGATTTTCCATACTTCAACGGATTCAGGTTCTGCAAGGGAATCCTGGACATGGACAGAGTAAGCATCACGACCAATGTCAGAATGGTCAGGTTGGAACGCAGACCAGCATCCAGTACATCTCCAGGGAAGAGCCCGGCAAAATTCGTAATCAAGGCTACAACCATTGCAGCCATCATCATGAATGCACTGCTGGTCAAGAGCGTCATCGCTTTCATGACCAGCGTATCTAGGATAGAGTATTTATCGATTATCGATAAATAATTCATAAATAACATGAATAGAATCCACCAACATGGCTGGCGTCAAACCTGTGAAGGCTGGATGGTGGAATGTGTTCAGACCTTGGACCCTCCACGGCGCGATTGTGCCCGTACTTATCGGTGGGGCAATCGCATTCCAGACCGCTGAGATCAATATCCTGAGCATCACGATGATCATACTGATCATGATAGGTGGTTGTCTCCTGCAATCGGCCGCGAACATCCTGAACACGTACGGTGACTTCAAGAGCGGGGTCGATACGGTGGAGAATGAGACCAGATCGCCAGAATTGGTGACTGGCGTTCTCACTCCGAAAAAGGTCCTCTTCGCAGGCCTCTTATGTCTCGGCGTCACCGCCCTTCTTGGGTTGATATTCATCTGGTATTCGGGATGGAGCATTCTCATCTACGGACTCCTCGGCCTACTGGGTGCAGGAACCTACACCGTAGGACTTTCCTACAAGTATCTAGGGCTCGGACAGCTGAGCGTATTCATCATGATGGGGCTCCTGATGCCTCTGGGAACGAATTGCGTTCTTACTGGCGAGACATTCTCATGGGACGTTCTCCTGCTCAGCCTGCCCAACGCATTCATGATCACAGGAGTACTGGCAGGAAACGAGATGCGCGACTATTATGAGGATAAGAAAGCGAACGCAGGAACGCTTCTCGGGCACTTCTCCTATGAAACTGGGATGAAGGTGTACCTGTTCGAAAGTCTCATCTCCTTCCCATTGTTAGTAGTACTGGTCATAGCAGGAGCCGCACCCGTAGGATGCCTCCTGGCCGTAATTACCCTGTACGATGCATACATACTGGTGAGCAACAGCAAGAAAGCATCTAGCGACCCGCATGCTAGTTTCATGCTGGTGCCCCTATGTTTCAAACTAAATTGGCACTTCGGAGTGCTCTTAGTCATAGGATATGTTTTAGAGATGAACATTATCCCGATGGTGATCTGAAATGACAGAGGATCTTAAGACCGGCAACCAGTTCGAGGGAAAGGAGGAGTTCGTAAAGGACGCCTTCACCGAGATCGCAGAATACTATGACGACATGAACGAGGTCATGTCCATGCACATGGTGCAGGGATGGCATAAGTTCATGATGAAGAAGGCAGGGGACATCAAAGGAAAGACCTGCCTCGATGTCGGTACCGGAACCGGAGAGATCGCGTTCCATGTCGCAAGGACCGCTGGTCCCGGATCCACCGTCATAGGAGTGGATATCACACCTGCGATGCTGGAGCTAGCCAAGAAAAAAGAGGCCGAATTGGATCTCCCTGTCAAGATCGATTGGCGCGAAGGCGATGCTCTCGCACTCGACCTTCCCGATAATTCAGTCAACCTTGTCACGTCAGGATACATGCTCAGGAATGTCACCAACATCCTCCAGGCCGTTTCGGAGATGCACAGGGTTCTCGCACCGGGAGGAAAGGTCGTAGTCGCTGAACTGTCCAAACCCAAGAACAGGATCGTAAAGATCGGATACAACCTGTATATGAAGAGGGTAAAGGCCTACGGACGCAAGCGCGACAACGGCAAGAAGATCGACGGGAAATTCTCCCCATACGAATGGCTGACCACCTCGATCGAAGGTTTCCCTTACGGAGAAGACATGGTCGCGATCTTCAAGAAGGCTGGTTTCAAGGACGCTCGCTTCTATGTGAAGTCCATGGGTGCCGTCAACATCTACGTGGGCACCAAGGAACAGTGAAGATCAGCTGATTCCATCAAATGAAACGTATCTGTCTCGATTGCAGAGGTCATCCTTTCAGAGATGCGATCGGTTTTGATTCTCCAGCACGGTATGTCTCCACCAGGATTTTGAAACCGTCACCCATCAGACGGCGAAGCCCTTCGGCGATGAATCCCATGACAAAGTCACCGGGCCAAGTATCCCACAGGGTATCCTTATCCAGTGTGACTCTGACGCTGACCGGGAGATATGACACGACCTTCGCTTTATCGGGCAAGGACACCATGGTGCATGCCAAATCAACGAATTCCTGAGGGGAGATGTTAGGCATCTTCTCAAGGACAGTGATTGCCGCATTGCGTCCTGCCCTGATGAACATCTTGTCGAAATGGACCCCCATACATGATATCGTCTCCATGGAGTATGCGAGCACTGATGTGTAATAGTCCATGGAACCGCTCTTGGCCTTGTTCACGATATCATCGAGCTTCCTGCGACCGTGTTTATTCGTTTCAACGGTATACAAAATAGGATCCGCCAAGAGAGTATACTTCTTGGGAACTCCTGAATCGGGATCCAGGGCTACCGCACCCATACTGCTCAGTTTCATCAATGATGCATATATCGTGGGCTTGGGAATCCCCATGACCTCTTCCAGACCGTTCAGGCTGTAATCGTCATTCGTCAGATTATCAAGAATACTGATCATGGTCGGATTGAGGAACAGAGTAGCCTTCCCATCGATGGAATAAATCGCAAAAGACTGTTCAGCCTTGTATGAACTGATGATACGTTCGGATGATTCATAATGGTAATCCTGTCCTGCAAAGGCAGGAACACTCATCTCGACCTTACGGCCGGCTTCAGTGATCTTCAAACTGATTTCGTGTGCAAGATTGTATCCCAGCGAAGACCTTGCGTGACCGACGATTGCACCGATCATAGGCACGACCACCAAAGGAATGTCCGATATGTTGTCCCCTTTTGATGTGAATTGAAGGTTCAGCCCGTTTTCATATTCCACAGTCGTTTCGATTCCATGGGACGCACATTGCACTTCCATGAAATCGATCGTCCTCTTCCACCAGTTGGGTCCTCCTTCGTCCTTCGTGATTGCCTCACCGACTGCAAAAAGGCCCTGGACAACATTCAGCCCGCTCTCTGTGAGCGACACCCCATATAGCGACAGATCCTCTCTGACTGTGCACAAGCCGTTAGCTATGATGCGGTCTATCGATGCGGATCTCGCATCCTGTTGCCATTCCACATCCGCATCGCTGCAGAAGATCAGCACTGCATTCAGGCGGAATACCGTACTGCGTGCATCGTTAACACGATCTTCTTGACTAACAATTCCGGCACGCAGAAGCTTGCCTATGTTGCCCTGTACAGTTGACTTCGAGATCCCGAAAGCGTTAGCAATCTCCGAAGGGGAGATCTCCCTGAAACGCATCTGTTTGAGGATCTGCAAACTCAATTCATTGGTCACGATCTGGACACCATTGTTCTGAGTTAGATACACCTCATACTGGGAACTGTAGCCGATGTCGCTCATCCTATCAACGGGTCAATAGATTATAAAGTTAAAAATTTGTAGTATTTTTTGACTCTTCAATTCATATTGTTGAGTCTCATCAACAGCTCATACGCTTGCTGCATCCCGTTCTGAGCCGCCTTTGTGAGCCATTCGACGGATTCCTTGTAATCCATCTTTATCTGTCCAGAGAGACCGAGAGCACCGAGATTATATTGTGCGGTAGGCTCTCCCTGATCGGCCGCATATCTGAAGTACTCCTCGGCTTTGACAAGGTCGTTATCCTCGAGATATATCGAGCCGAGCATGGACTCGGCATACACAAACCCTTTGTCCGCTGCGCTCTCGAACCACTCGAATGCCTTTGCCCTGTCAGGTTCCCCAAAATAGTTTCCGATGTAAAGCAGGCCCAAGTTGTATTCCGCTTTGACGTCGCCCTTCATGGCAGAGGTCATGAAATACTTCTCAGCCTCAGCGTATTCTCCCCTCTCGAAAAGAATCCCTCCGTAACAGAGACATGCGTCTGAATCCCCTTGATCTGCTGAGAGTTTGAAATACTTCTCCGATTCGACACGGTCCTGCTCGATACCTTCTCCGTTGTCGAGCATGAAGGCGAGATCATACTGTGCATCGGAGTCACCTTGATCGGCCAATTCCCTGTACAGCTGGGCGGCCTTGGCCTTATCCATCTCCACGCCCTCCCCGTTACGATACTTGGTAGCAAGGATGTATTTGGCATCTGGATGGCCCTGTTCCGCCATACGGACGTAATCCTCAAAGGAGAACTGCTGCTGTTCCATCGGATGTCCTCAAATAAAAAACCGGGGCCGGAGCCCCTGAAACGTTTCTCAGATCTCCTTAGGGAGCTTGCTGTTGTAGACTGCGTAGATAGCCTTGTACAGCATGTACTCGTCTGCCTTGGCGACGACCTCTACGGGAGCATGCATGGACAGCACCGGCACACCGATATCGATGGTGTCGATGTTGTTCAACGAGATGTAGGATGCGATGGTTCCTCCGCCTCCGACATCGATCTTTCCGAGCTCTCCCATCTGCCAGCAGACATCGGCATCCCTCAGGATCCTGTGTAGATAGTTCACCAGTTCCGCAGATGCATCGTTGGTGCTGTACTTTCCTCCGGCTCCGTCATACTTGGCGATTATCGGACCGTAGTTCATGAAGGCACAGTTGTTCCTCTCGAACACCTCCGGCCAGGCGGGATCGTATCCTGCTCCGACGTCTGCTGAGAGACAGAAGGAGTTCCTCATGACATGTCTGACCTCACAGCCCTCTGCCTGGGCCAGATCCTCGACGAAGTCCCTGAAGAAGTAGGATGCCATTCCGGTCACTCCGTCCGATCCAGTCTCCTCCTTGTCAGCGAAGATGGTCATGGTCGTATACTCGGGGTTCTTGGTGTCGAGCTCGGCCATGAACTGGGCGTATGCACATGAACTGTCATCCTGCCCGTATGCCGCTATGAGCGACCTGTCGAATCCCATATCCCTGGGCTTGAATGCAGGGACAGCGCATAGCTCAGCTGCCTCGAAGTCTCCCTCGGTGATTCCGTATTTCTCATTGAGTATCTGCATGATGGCTAGCTTGCATCTCTGAGATACCTTCTCGTCATCGAACGGCCAGGATCCGATGAGGATGTTGAGCTGCTCCCCTTCAACGACCTTGGATGCGGTCTTCTGCATCTGGTCCCTTGCCAGGTGGACGAGGAGATCGGTGATCAGGAATGCTGGTTCGGACTCGTCCTCACCGACATTGATGTCGACCTTGGTACCGTCCTTGAGCATGACGACTCCGCGGATGGAAAGAGGGATGGTGGTCCATTGATACTTCTTAATTCCTCCGTAATAGTGGGTTTTGAAGTATACCATCTCGCCCTCTTCAAAGAGCGGGTGGGGCTTGAAGTCCAGTCTCGGACTGTCCACATGAGCGACGGAAACACGGATACCATCAGAGATGGGTTTCTTTCCCTTCGTGCACATGATCAGATTCTTACCGCGGTTGCACATGTAGAATTTGTCGCCGGCCTTGTATTTCTTGCCGGGAACGTACTCCGAATACTTGTGCTTCTTCAGAATGGGGATCGCGTATGCGACTGCCTCGCGCTCGGTCTTGTTCATGAGGAACTTCTTGTAGCCCTCACAGAACTTGTTGGCCTCTTCGAGGAACTTGTTGTCCCTCTCCCCGATGTTCTTTGGGTTGTAAAGCAATTCTTCGGAAAGTTTCTGTCCTTTGGACTTCTTCTCTGCCATAATTGCGGTTATTTTATAACAGGTAATTAACAGATTTGATAGTCAATTCGAAAAAAGTAGATTAATAAAAAGAATACCGGGGACTGGCCCCGGATAGATCATTTCAATGCGCCGCAACCGATAGCGGCCTGGATGCATTCGGAACATCCGTCGGATTTGATCTTGGGGAGTCCTGCCTCGAGGAGCCTCAGGACCTTGTCCAGACATGAAGCCATGGTCTTCTTGACCATCTCGATGTCGACTGCCTCCTCCTTCCATGCATCGTAATCAGTGATAGTCGCAAGGCTGCAGTAGCACATTCCGAGCTCCCTGGCCAGCTGACATTCGGGGACCACGGTCATACCGATGATGTCTCCGAACTGCCTGAACATTCTGCTCTCTGCCCTGGTGGAGAACCTGGGGCCTTCGATGCAAACGTATGTCCCTCCGTTGTGATACTTGATACCGAGTTTCTTTGCAGTCTCTGCGAAGACAGCATTTAGGTAGCTGCAGAACGGATCTGGTATGGCGATGTGCGTGATGGAGTCGTTGAAATACGTGTAGTCACGCTTCTTTGTGAAATCGACGAACTGGTCCACTATGACCAGATCTCCGGAGGCGAACTTTCTCTGGAGAGAACCGACAGCACAGGCTGAAATCACATATTTGCATCCCAATTCCTTCAGAGCATACATGTTTGCCCTGTAAGGTACCGATGACGGAGGGTACGGGATCGTTGTACCGTGACGGTGAAGGAAAGCCACTTCCACGCCTGCGATCTTTCCGATGAGGATCTCATCAGACGGTTTGCCGTACGGAGTATCGGGATAGACCTTGTCGATCAGTTCGAATGTGTCGGGGTTGTAGATACCCGTTCCGCCTATGATTGCTATCTCAGGCATGAACTTTCATACTCGTGCTCATATTTAGAATGAACGTAAGTTGGAATCTGGCACATCATAGATGCCTGGTCATCTCATAGGGTGTGACATGGAGTGCCTTGTCGGCCTCGGCCTTGGTCAGACCCGCACCTAGGGCTACCACCATGGCCTCTTCTTCGCTCATGAGGTTCTCGGGCTGGTGGGTATCGGAATCGATGACCATCATCGCACCTGCCTCCCTGGCCATGTTGACCACGTGTCCGTTGGTGATGTTGTGACCGGCCCTTCCGGTGACTTCCAGGATGACATCGTTGTCCTTTGCGAGCTGTGCCTCTTCCAAGGTGATGAAACCGGGATGGGCGAGAATGTCTATCTCGGGGTTCTCCACCGATGCACGATTCGTACCGGGCATTACAGGCTCCGTCACTGTCTCGCCGTGGACGACGATCCATTCAGCACCGTATTTCCTTGCCATCTTTGCGACCTTGTCGATCTGCCTCGGAGGGACATGCGTGATCTCCACTCCGGGGATGACCTTGATGTAATCCTCGCAGAGGTCTATCGCCTTGACCATGTTGGTGACCACCCATTCGACATTGGTCATGTCCACATGATCGGTTATGGCGATGAGATCGTGACCCTTGACCATTGCCCTGCGTACGAGCTCTGCCGGGATCAGTTCCCCGTCGCTGTAAACGGTATGTGTGTGAAGGTCTGCTCTGCTCATTCTGCCCTCTCCTTCAGCTTCTTGTAGACTTCGGACATCGGAAGTCCCGTCTTCTCGATGGCCACCATGGTGTGGTAGATCAGATCCGCCAGCTCCCATGCCATCTCATCGGTGTCCTTATCCTTGATGGCCAGTGCGAACTCGCCCGCCTCTTCTATGACCTTCTTGCACATGCGGGTCTCATCGTTGAAGAGCTTGCATGTGTAGCTCTCGTCCGATGGGTTCTGGTGCCTGTCCTCGATGACGCGTTTGAGATCAGGGAGTATTGCCATGGTCTCATCGGTCTCTCCGTAGATGACCTCATCGAAGCATGAAGGCTTTCCAAGATGACATGCGACGCCTGTCTGTTCCACCCTCACCAAGAGGGTGTCCCCATCACAGTCGGTCTGTATGGATTTGATCTTCTGGACGTGTCCGGACTCCTCGCCCTTCTTCCACATCTTCTGTCTGCTTCTGGACCAGAAGTGCGTGTAACCTGTGCTCTTCATCAGCTCTACGGCCTCGGCATTCGACCATGCGACCATCAGCACCTCGTTCGTAAGCCAATCCTGAACGACCACCGGAATGAGCCCTTTGTCGTCGTATTTGAGTTCGGTCATCTTACACACACTCCGTTGTCTCTGAGGAATTCCTTCACTTCCCCCACGGTGTACTCCTTGTAATGGAATATCGACGCTGCCAGTGCCGCTGCTGCATTGGTCTGCTGGAATACCTCCAGGATGTGTTCCTTGGAACCGCATCCTCCCGAGGCTATGACAGGTATGCTGACTGCATCGGAGATCAGGGCTGTCGGCTTGATATCGTATCCTGTCTTGACACCGTCCGCATCCATGGATGTGAACAGTATCTCTCCGGCCCCGAGATCCTCGACCTTCTGTGCCCACTCGATGGCATCGATCCCTGTGAATCTGGTCCCTCCATGAGTGACCACTTCGTAATGGTCGTCCTTCCACTTTCCGTCGATGGCGACGACAATGCACTGGCATCCGAATGCGTTGGAGCATTCCGTGATAATCTCCGGATTCTGAACCGCAGCAGAGTTGATGGACACCTTGTCCGCACCTGCATTGAGGGTGTTCCTGACATCCTGTACGGACCTGATTCCTCCTCCCACGCAGAGGGGCACATTGAGTCCCTCGGCAGTCTTCGTGACCACATCGAGCATCGTGGCCCTCTCCTCCTGCGATGCGGAGATGTCCAGGAACGTGATCTCATCGGCACCCTGGGCCTCGTAATCCATGGCCATGGTGGGAGGGTCGCCGACCTCTTTGATGTTCTTGAAGTTGATTCCCTTCACTACCTTTCCGCCTCTCATGTCGAGGCAGGGTATGATCCTCTTCGTCAGCATCGGATCACTCCATCTTTACCGACCCTTTGTTGCTGAGGGTCTGCTTCCTGACTACTACGGCGTCCTTCAGGGCCTTTCCCATGGACTTGAATCCGGCCTCGATTATGTGGTGCTCGTCGAATCCACGGATGACCAGTATGTGCAGGGTTATGCCGGCTGTCATCGCAAAACTCCTGAAAAAGTGGACGTACAGCGGATCAGGACAGTCTGCTTCGCAGTAAGGCCTGTCGACGAGGTCCAGCGATGTCATAACCATGGCATCATCCATGACCACAGTTGCTGTCGCCATCCTCTCTATAGGCTTGTCCCCAAGAGCGTCCCTGACTGCTTTCCCGAGCGTGATAGCTACATCCTCGATCAGGTGGTGGTCGTTGTCCCCCGTTGCGGTCATCTTTATATCGAACTCAGCATACCTTGCCAGAGTCTCGACCATGTGCTTGAGGAACTGGAGATCGCAGTCGACCTCGAATTTGCCATTACCGTCCAGATTGAGTTCAACGGAGACGCAGGTCTCCCTGGTCTCACGCTTTATCTTAGCTACCCTACCGGCCATGTTATCACGCTTAGTATCGCACACGTGATAATAATAAATATGGAGAGAAAAGGAAGATGTTTGGGTAGGCAGCAGGTCCGTTCGGACCCGTCTGCCTGATCAGTCCTCGGACTCGACCGCTACCTCGACGACTACCTCTTCAGGGTCCTTCGGAGACTCGATAAGGTCTTCCTTGGGTGCATCGACTGCAGGAGTCTCGACCTCGGGCGCCTCAACGGCTGGAGCTTCCTCTTGGACCTGATCCTTCTTGTACTTCTCGGGGATCGGTACCCTCTTGGCGGTGGATACACCGTTAGGGTTCAGCGGGAGCAGAGCATCGAGATACTTCTGCTTGGCAGGGCAATCCACGAATGCATACTCGAACACATCGCGGAGGGTCTCCACGGTGTAGATCTCCATCATGTCGTAGTACTTCCTGTCGATCATAACATCCTTCTCGTTCTCCATGGGGATGAGTGCCATCTTGATGCCTGAGTTCGCAGCTGCCTCCAACTTGGCGGTTACACCGCCTATGGGCATAACGACACCCCTGACGTTCAGGGAACCGGTCATCGCCAGATCCTGACGGATGGGAATGTTCTCCAGAGCAGATATGATGACGGTCGCCATGGTGATGGATGCACTGTCTCCGTCGACTCCGTTGTATGCCGCAACGTACTCCAGGTGTATGTCCAGTGCGGACAGGTCTGTGAGCGTGTACTTCTTGATGACAGCAGAGATGTTGTCGACTGCTTCCTGTGCAATCTTTCCGAGCTGTCCGGTGGCGATGATCTTTCCGCCCTTCTTGCTCTGTGCGGGTGTGACTTCGGCCGCCAGCGGCATGACCATACCGGACATCTCCGATGAGTTGCCGTTGGACAGGACTGCAAGTCCGTTGATGAGTCCGACGGCCTCTCCCTCGTTGTGGAAGAGCTGGTATCTCATCATTCCCTCGATCTGCTTGTCCGCAATCTGCTGCTCGAGACTGCGTGCTGTTTCCCTTGCAGCCATAACGTGCTCAGCGGTGACCAGTTTGTCACCCTTGTTGACTGCCATATCTCCGGAGATACGTACGAGTCCTCCGAGCTCCCTCATCCTGAGGGTGATCTCACCCTTCTTTCCTGAACGGCGCTGACCCTCTCTGAGGATCTCTCCGACAGCGTATTTGTCGAAGGCAGGGATCTTCTCGTCCTTCTTTACCTCCTGGGCAACGAACCTTGCGATGTTGAGACGGTTCTCATCGGTATCCGGCATGTTAGTCTCCATGAAGACCTCGTAACCGTATCCCCTGATCCTCGACCTGAGTGCAGGGTGCATTCCCTGGATAGCATCAAGGTTACCTGCGCAGACGAGGATGAAGTCGCAGGGCACAGGCTCGGATTTGACCAATGCACCGGAGGACCTCTCGGACTGACCGGTGATGGACATCTTCTTCTCCTGCATAGCAGTGAGAATGGCCTGCTGGGATTCCATCCTGAGGAGGTTAATCTCATCCAGATAGAGGACTCCCTTGTTCGCCTTGTGGATACATCCTGCTTCGATCCTGTCGTGAGACGGAGTCTCCAATCCTCCGGACTGGAAGGGATCGTGCCTGACATCTCCCAAGAGTGCTCCGGCGTGGGTACCTGTGGCATCCACGAACGGCGGTAGATCGCCTGGATCGTGACCGACCAGGACCTTGGGCACAATAGCCGTTTCGTTCCTGGGCTGCATCGGGTTCCTGAACAGAATCAGGATCAGGAAGACTCCCATGAATGCTATGAGCGCGACCGTGTAACCGAAGAATATCGCTCCGCCCAGACCCAAGGCCATGAGCAGTATGCAGATGTATATGTACGCTGAGTTCTTCTGAGTCTTCTGGGCAGCGGCAGCTGCCTTCTGCTCGGCAACGACAGCCTTTCCCTTGCCTGCAGGGAAGGTCCTTATCCTAGGCTCGTTGAAATCCTCGGGGTTGTGATATGCAACGATGTCCACAAGATCTTCCTTGGGGAGGTACTCGACCATAGAGTTGGCGAGCATGGACTTACCTGTACCGGGTTCTCCGATCAGCATCACGTGCCTCTTCTGGGCTGCTGCCTTCCTCATGATCTCCACGGCCCTGTCCTGTCCTATGACACGGTCTGCGATCATCTTCGGGACCTCGATGTCATCAGTGGTCTCGAAGGTCTGTTGGTCCACCCATGCCTCTACGGACAATTTGGACTTCTTCTCTTCTGCTTCTGTCATTTACCCCGTTCTCCTTGTTATTCAGATGATTCCTTTCCTCATAGCGTAAAACATCGAGCCGATCATTACGACCCCGATCGCTACGATCAGTATTGCTTCTCCGTACACCTCGAAGAAGGGAATGCCTCCTACGGGGACGTACTTGTTTTTAGCGAGCTGAGGCGTCTTCAGGGAAACTTCCCCTGTGATGTCCAGATCCTCGTTGTGTGCCGATGACATGGAGTAAGTCTTTCCATCGTAGGACACTTCCGTGAGGTATCCTGCGATGCCTGTGCTTACTGCATATGTCGGATCGACGATGTACCATGCTTTGGCCGTCTCGCCATCGATGTCACCCTCAAGGTAGACATAGTTCCAATAACTGAATGTTTCATTGGTGGCGAGCAGGTCGGATCCCGATACCGTGACGGCCGGGATGTTGTTCATTTTGCATAGCACAGTGAATGCCTGAGCGACCCCCGCAGAGGTGGTCTTCTTCAGGACCAGTGCGCTGTAGATATTGCTTATCTTCCCCTCTTCATCCTTCTCGAAGTAAACCTTGTCCAATTCGGACATGATGCTCTTGACCTTATCGGCATCGGTGCTTCCGGAGACAGGGAAGTTCTTGAGTGCGTCGTTCAGCTCCTTCATGGAATCCGATGTTATCCCTTCGGGAACCTTCAGCGAGAATTTCACATTGTCGACCGCATAGTATGTGGTCTCCACTTCGCCGTGCTTCACCGTTACGAGGATAATCTCCGCATCGACCGTTGTCTCGGCCACGGGGTAATCCCATACGTAAGGCACCATTGGGTTGGAAAGGTACAGAGCTGTGAGTGCTTCGCGGACGGTCTTGTCAGCATAGGCCTTGGCCCCGTCTGTATCGTCGAAGAGAGAGCTATCATTGAAATCGATGATGAACTCCTTCGTTTCGCTTTCCACGGATGTTGCGGCGTTTACCTCCTTGTATACGAGCTTTCCGTTGACATCCAGCTGGGCGTAGTATGTGAAAACTTCGGAATCGGAGACGTCAGCGTCCATGCCTGGCAAAAGCATCGCTGATGCTATGACGGCTAATGCGACAAAAACCGCAGTCTTCGATACCATAACGTCACCCATATGTCTCTTATTTTTATTATTATGGGTTGGATAATCGGTCGAGTTGTATCATCTCATGGATTTTAGCACTGCTTTGTTCTCGTCCGATACCCTGTATGATTCGCATATCTTCTGTATGGTCTTCCTGTACACCCAGTCATCCATCCTCCCATGTTTGAGAACGGCCATGGTCCTCTCAGGATACTTGATGTAGCAGAAGGAAGCGGTCCAAGCGGCCCCCATCTTATAGTAGTAGCCTTCGTTGCGATAGGATTCGATATCGGCCAGAAGCTTGTCCACATGTTCATCGTCGATGAAATGGGCCATGCGGAAAACGACCGAAACCCTCATGCGGAATTCCTTTCCGGAATCGATCAGGGACCTAAAGTAAGAATGAACGCGTTCCGAATCCTTCTTCGAGAACTTCCATGAGGAACAGAATGAATCACAGGTGGACCAGTTATCTATGATGTCAAGGAAACCTTCGGTGTATTCCAGCCTCCTCTCCACATCCATGGGAGCTGTTGCGATCACCAGACCTTTGAGGACCTCTTCCTCGAAACATGTTGGCTTCTCTTCCAGGAATGATTCCCAATCGTCTTTGATGATGGTCTTGGTCAATGCCCGGACCTTCGGGATTCTGACACCCAGTATCCCCTCTTTTCCAGGAATTAGCTTTGAAGTGAAATCCCTGTAATCAGGCTCGGCTTCCTCCTTCAGAATGCCGCGGTAATCTATCAGAGGAACACCCCTTCCAGGTTCAGAAGCTTCTTCTTCATGGAGGTGCCCCCGTTGTAATTGCCGTATCCGCCGGTCGCAGGTATGACACGATGACATGGGACCAATATGGGCAGGGGATTCTCCCTGCAAGCGGTACCGACAGCACGCATCGAATTCGGATAGCCTATGGCCTCCGCGACCTGTTTGTATGTACGGACCTCGCCGTAAGGTATCCTGTTCAGTTCCTCCATGACCCTTGACCTGAAATCCGAACCGTCATAGTAAAGATCGAGATCGAATTCTGTGCGACTCCCCGCAAGATACTCGTTGATCTGTTTCGCCGCCTCTTTCAAAACGGGCGTTTCACATTGGTCCATTGGAGGGAGATTTGAACAGGGAAGGTATACTCCGGTGATCATTCCGTTGCCGTCCTCGGTGATACTGACAGTACCTAACAGCGTGAAGAATGATGCTATGCAGGACCCGCGCATAATGCGTCATTCGTCTCAAAAGGTTTAATCATTCCTAACTGCCAGCGACCATAGACTACCTTTTTTAACAACAACGTTCTATATTGATTACAGAGGTTACATCATGGAACTAAAAGGATCCAAGACGGAGCAGAATCTGATGGCCGCATTCGCAGGTGAGAGCCAGGCCAGGAACAAATACACATACTACGCATCCCAGGCCAAGAAAGAAGGCTACGAGCAAATCGCGGACATCTTCCTTGAGACCGCCGAGAACGAGAAGGAGCACGCCAAGATTTGGTTCAAGCAGCTCCACGACGGAAAGGTCCCCAAGACCGTCGAGAACCTGAAGGACGCCGCAGCAGGAGAGAACTACGAGCACACCACGATGTACAAGGAGTTCGCCGAGACTGCAAAGGCCGAGGGATTCACCGAGATTGCAAAGCTCTTCGAGATGGTCGGAAACATCGAGAAGGAGCACGAGGAGAGATACCTTGCACTCCTGAAGAACATCGAGGAAGGAGTCGTCTTCAAGAAGGACAAAGTCGTCATGTGGAAATGCAGGAACTGCGGTTACATCCACGTTGGAGAGGAGGCCCCCGCCGTATGTCCTGTCTGTAAGCACGCCCAGTCGTTCTTCGAAGTAAGAGCAACCAACTGGTGATTATCAAACCCAATGCCTTGGTCGTTCGACCGGGGCCATATTTTTCTCAATCTTTCATGGAAGCATCATCATGGATACGGGATGCATAATCTGCGGATCCCCTTTAGAATACCTGGACAATGATATCGAGATGACCTGCTCAGTGTGCGGGAAGAGATATTCCGATAGGGTCAGATGTATTAAGGGGCATTTCGTCTGCAACGACTGCCACCTGTCCGGACTGGACACCATTGTGCCCATCTGCAGATTGGAGACGTCCAAAGACCCCGGCGTTGTTCTAAACAGGCTCATGAATCTGCCGTTCTGCCATATGCACGGTCCTGAGCACCATGTGCTGGTGGCAGCCTCGCTTCTGACGGCCTATCGCAATTCCGGGGGAAAAATAGATTTTGATTGGGCTTTGAAAGAGATAACCAATCGCGGAAAGGCCGTACCCGGAGGGATCTGCGGATACTGGGGTACTTGCGGAGCAGCGGTGAGTTCAGGAATTTTCATCTCTGTGATCACAGGCTCCAATCCGATGGCAAAGGAGCCTTTCGGATTGTCCAACATGATGACGTCTAGATCGTTAATGTCCATAGGGGGCCGCGGAGGACCCAGATGCTGTAAACGCGATTCGTATCTCGCCATCACCGAGGCGGTCGCATTCGTGAAAGAGAAACTCGGCATAGAGATGGAACTCGCTGAGATCGAATGCAAATTCAGTAGCAAGAATCAACAGTGCCTGGGGAACGAATGCCCCTTCAATAAGAAAGGATGACCCCGGAGACCCGGGGCCTTCAATGGTTTATCTGAGCCTTATGGTCTCAAGATTCTGAGGAGCCTTGGTCTCGATACCGAACTTCTTGTAGATCGATGATGCGAAGTCAGTACATTTCTTGTCCTCACCGTGACCGATGATGATCTTGTTCGGTTTGGGTTCCAAGGATGAGATGTATCTCATCAGCTGCTTCCTGTCAGAGTGTCCGGAGAATCCGTCCACGGTGACCCTCTGCATCTTGATCTGGAGATCGATGGGTTTGCCCTTCATGCTGAGGGTGATATCGGTACGTCCCCTCTGGATAGTCCTTCCGATGGATCCTTCAGACTGATAACCAACAAACAGCAGCCAATTGTTGGGATCGTCAGCCCACTCGCGGAAGTACTCCATGACAGGTCCTCCGGACATCATACCCGATGTCGCAAGGACGATACATGGGTCCGGCGAGTGGCAGATCTCTTCCCTCATGTCTGCGGTCTCCACCCTCTTGAAGATGGGAGATAGGAACGGGTTCTCGTTCTGCTGGAAAATCTGCGTCCTGAGAGAGCTGTTGAGGTACTCGGGATACGCTGTGTGAATGGCCGTTGCCTCCCAGATCATTCCGTCGAGATAGACTGTGCACTTGGGGATCTTTCCGAGGCGCATCTGCTCCTCTATGACTAGCATGACCTCCTGCGACCTTCCTACCGCGAAGACGGGGATCAGGACCTTTCCGCCCTTGGCGGTGGCCTGCTGCAACAGGTTACCCATCTCCTCCGATGCCTCAGCCCTTGTGGGGGTAACATCGTTGTGACCTCCGTAGGTGGACTCGATGACCAGAGTCTCGAGTCTGGGGAATCTGTTGTTTGCGGGGTTGAAAAGCCAAGTCTTCTCATACTTGGTATCTCCCGAGAATGCAACGTTGTGGAGACCGTCGCCGATATGGAAATGGGCGATCGCGGAACCGAGGATGTGGCCAGCGTTATGGAACGTGAGCCTGACATCGGGGGCGATATCCGTGGTCTCGTTGTACTTGAGTGTGATTGTGTGCAAGATCTCCTGCCTCACATGGGATGCATCGTAAGGCGTCTTCTTGTCCTCGCCGAATCCCAATTTGATGTTGTCGAGCTGCAGCAGGGCCATTAGATCCCTGGTGGGCGGCGTACAGTAGACAGGCCCCTTGTAACCATACTTGAACAGCGCTGGAAGTGTTCCGCAGTGGTCCAGGTGGGCATGTGTTATAACGACGGCATCAATGTCCGAGAGGGGCTGTGCCTCCGGAATCGCAAAATAGGGGGTGGCATCGGAAGACGGGTCAAGACCACAGTCGATGAGGATCTTGGACTCTCTGGTGGTCAGCAACGATGCGGACCTTCCGACCTGTCTGAATCCTCCCATGGCGGTCATCCTCACCCACTGCTCCCCTTCGAGCTTGGGCCTTGCGATCCTTCTCGCCACATACTTGAGCATGTCCTGCCTCTCGTCGTGATTTGCACGCAGGTATCCCCTGACGTCCGACACGGTCTTGGACGGGATTGGGGGTGCCCTCATGACCTTGATGTTCCAACCCGTCTCCTTCCTGAGTTCAGTCAGACGCTGGCCTTCCTTTCCGACAACCTCGCTCGGGTTGATGGCCTCCACGATCGCCTCTCCGGTCTCCTCTACGAAGTTGATGTCGAAGATCTCCGCTTTCTCAGGTATCATATTCCTGATCTGCTCCTCGACCTTGTTCGTATCCTCGAGAGTTGAGGGGTCGGGCCTGATGTCGACCCTGCGGTGGATGTTCTGAGCTATAGTCCTGGCCAGACTGTCGTCGGCCGAGAACTTCTCATAATCATCTGTATAGACCACGACCAACGGACCCTCGAAGTTGATCGATGTGATCTTCATGTCCGAAGGCACCAATCTCTTGACGTCACTGGTCAGTGTTTCGAATAGCTTGTCTACATTCATTTCAAATCCAGCTTTTGAAAAGTTGATGTTTAGAAGGGGAAGGGGTTTGGGTTACTCATGCGCTCAGTTAGGATATTTGAATCCCAACTTGGAGCACCTGTTGATGATCTCCTCTTTGGAGATCTCCTCGTAACCGTCCGGGCCGATGTAAGCGACCAGGAACCCGTCTCCCGAATAGTTGTCTCTCCTCCTCGATGAGTTGAGTGCCGTGATAGCACAGTTGATTCCCTCATCTTTGGTCATGTCGGGCTTGTACGCGGCCTCGAGCGCACCGAGTGCGAAGACCGATCCGGATCCCGACGATGTGTAATTGTCCTCCAGGACACCTCCGGCCATGTCGACGCTGAAGATGTGTCCTCCTGCTGCATCGTAACCTCCTACGAGAGGCGCGACGTAGAAGCCCTGACGGAGTATGTTTCCGATCATGACCGCAGCTGTCTGGACAGACATGGGTGCTCCTTTCTTCATCCTGTAGATGGAGATCTCGCTCTGAAGGTAGCGGACCAGCAGCTGAGCGTCTCCGACGCCTCCTGCGATGGTCATTCCAAGGTTATCGGCGATGGGGAACAGTTTCTGGCAGTGGTTGTCAGCGATAAGGTTTCCCATTGTGGCCCTCTGGTCTGTTGCCAGAACGACTCCGTCCTTGAGTTTCAGTCCGATTGTTGTTGTACCGGTCTTAAGAGTATCCTCAGTCATAGCTAATCTCCCAGTTGATGAGAAAAGACACAACACATGCTGTGCTTATCAATACATAAAGAGACATTCTATTTAAAAGGTGGGAGGGGCCTTTCGGCCGATGGATTTCCAGATCATTTGACCTTGTGTCTGGTCTTGACAGCGATGCCCCTCTTGAGATCCGTCATCTCCTGACCGCACATCATCGCCACTCCGACGAGACGGACCTTGCCGTCGCACACCGCGATGGCCTCATCGCCTACGTGGATCCTCGGATCGGCCTTTATCACACCGACGGCAAACAGGTTCCCCTTCATCTCGAAGTCCATTATCTCTATGACAGGGTACCCTCCGTCAGCAAGTATCTGGGCACCTTCCAGTGTAAGGGATATTCCTCCTCTTTCGGGGGTGAACATGCCCAATTGGATCTTGTTGTGTTCAGCATCCTCGCGGAACAGCTTGAAGTATGGGAACTTGCCGATGGCGTACGTGTTCTGATCCATCAGCAGGTCTGCCGCCTCTGCACCGAACTGGAATCTCAGCATGTTCCTCATCTGCTCGTTGCGGTCGATCATGTAGTCTACCGGCTCCATGCCCTTGGTGGCGTCCCTGAGGGCCTTGTCAAGATTCTGTATCGATGCCGGAGATGTGCTGTCCCCAACAACCGTGCAAACCATATCGGCCAATCCCTCGACGAGCTCATAGTCCTCTCCGAGATGGCAGACGACTGAGTCCCAACCCTGCGATATGACTGAACCGACCATCTCGCGGATCATCGCCTTCTCCTCAGGCTTCCACTCTCCGGTGACAGGTATGTCGTAGGAGTTCGCAGGATAGAAGGCATCTAGCTCCCTTGGGACGATTCCAAGAGGAGATGTCACTATCAGTTCCTGCACGAGCGTGTCGTGCGGGGCCGTATGGATGGCAGAAGAGAATGCCTTGTGCGATTTTGAGATATGATATGGCTTCTTTGCAGAGCATGGCAACAGGAGAAGTACCCTCTTATGTGCCGGTTTCCTATAATCCTTGATGCGTGCCTTGTAACTCTGGATGTCGGGCCTTCTCAAGGCCTGAGTGGTGTTGCAGCTGAACCTGCAGCCTGTGAACGAACATGTCTCTTCGGCGTACTCGTATCCTTCTTTATCATACAGCCTTAGCAATGCGACGGATGTGGGAGTGGACGGCGCCCTCTGATCGGCCAGCTCTCTGAGACGATCTGTAGCTATGAACATCCTGATCTTGTCAAGCTCCTCCTCCATCGCCCTGATGTTGTTCTGCGATTCGTCCTGTCCTGTGACTATCTCGGCCTCAGGGATCAGCCTTATACCGCTGATTCCGGCAGCTCTGGGCAGCGAATCGTCGAAGATATCCACGCCCATGTACGTCAGAAGTGCGACGGTGGATGGCTCGCCAAGACCTGACAGGTACAGAAGACGGTTGAATCCCGCCGCTCTCCTCAATCTGATGATGTTGTCCACGATACGCCTCGGATCCTTCCTCAGTTCGTACGCGTTGGGAACGACCACCATCTCGACGGAATCGTCGAAGGACAGATCCTCGGGAAGCGGCAATCTGGCGACCGCTATGCCTTCGGTCACCTCGACATCCGTACTCACATTCGAATTGGATGTCGTCCTGAGCCCGGATTCCATGATAACGTCGGTACCCATGATGTGAAGTACCCTGTCCATCCCCTTGACCTCTATCCAAACATCGGATTCAGCAGAACCGATCATGGCAGGAGTGGTCAGCTTCTTCTCGTTCCTGGTGTATTCGCAGACCCTCGACCTCTGGGATCTTGAGAGAACATCCAACATGCCTCTGCCTATCCGTTCAATCTATAAAAACTGGGCATCAACATAATTATTTACGCGTAAGGGATAAGCACGAATCATGGACCTATATCAGAAGGATGTCGTCTCCATCATGGATTTCTCAAAGGATGACATCGAAGGTATCCTCGACATGGCCGAGAAGATGGTCCCGTACGCGAAGGGTGAGAAGATAAAACGCACCCTAGACGGGAAGATTCTCGGAAATCTGTTCTTCGAACCTTCGACGCGTACGAAGCTATCATTCGAAAGCGCAGCTTACAGACTGGGATGCGATGTCATCGATGTCTCCGAAATGTCGATGACCTCCATGGCCAAGGGGGAGACCCTTGCTGATACCATCAAGATAGTGGACGCATACTGCGACGCCACGGTACTCAGACATCCTTTCGAGGGAGCTGCCAAACTGGCGGCGAAATTCTCCGATCATCCTGTGATCAATGCGGGAGACGGAGCGGGATCCCATCCCACACAGACACTTTTAGATCTGTTCACTATGAGGCGTGCCAAAGGCACCCTGGACGGACTCAACATCACACTGGTCGGCGACCTGAAGTACGGAAGAACGGTCCATTCTCTCGCACACGCCCTGACCAAGTTCGGGATGAAGATCACACTGGTGGCGCCTGAAAGCCTCAGGATGCCCGACGACATAATAGACCATCTGGAAGCGGGAGGATGCAGCCCCGTCACCACAGAATGTCTGGAGGATGCTGTCTCCCAAGCGGATGTGCTCTACGTCACAAGGATTCAGAGGGAAAGGTTCCCGGACCCGTCAGAATATCAGAAGGTAGCAGGGACCTACAGGGTCGACAAGACGCTCCTGGAGAAAGCAAAGAGCGACATGATCGTGATGCATCCCCTCCCCAGGGTCAACGAGATCGCACCCGAGGTGGATGACACCCCGCATGCGAAGTACTTCGAGCAGGCAGCCAACGGAGTGCCTGTAAGAATGGCCCTCCTCAACGCATTGCTGGGAGGCGAGCTCTGATGGAAGATCAGAACCCTATCAAGGAGGTTAGGCTAACACCGATCCGCAACGGTACCGTGATAGACCATATTGCATGCGGGCAGGCACTGAATGTCGTTAAGATCCTGGGAATCAACGAGAACAACATCTACTCATCCATCAGCATAGGGGTGCATGTAAGCTCGAAGGCACTCGGCTGGAAGGACATCATCAAGATTGAGGACGTGGAGATCGACCAGAAGAAATCCGAACAGATCGCCCTGGTCGCACCAGATGCGACGATCTCAATCGTCAGGGACTTCTATGTCGCTGAGAAGTACAAGGTGGTCCTGGGAGACCATGTGACCGGTCTTGCAAAATGCACCAACCCCAACTGCATCACCAACAAGGGAGAACCCATTCTCCCGGAGTTCGAGGTCACCTCCAAGTACCCCGTCCAGCTGAAATGCTGCTACTGCGAGAAGGTCGTGAACCATATCTCGGACAACCTTCTGTGATACCATGAAGATCCTTCTCGTTACCGGAATGCCTGGCGCAGGCAAGGAGGAATTGCTCAACGTGGCCCGTTCCATGGATATACCGTTCCTTAGGATGGGCGACATCGTCAGAGAATTCCATCAGACATCTGGAGCTGCGGAACAGGGCCTTTCAGTAGGACAGGTCGCCAACGGCGAGAGGGAGAAGCACGGTAAGGACATCTGGGCCAAGAGGGCTATAGAGAGGATGTCCGGAGACATATTCCTCGTGGACGGATGCAGGAGCCTGGACGAGGTCTATTCCTACAAGGGCCTCAGCAAAGAGGTCTACATAATAGGCGTACATGCGCCCCGCATTATACGCTACGACAGACTCGTGGCGAGAGGACGCGATGATGCGCCCAAGAACATTGAAGAATTCGATGAACGCGACAACAGGGAGCTGGGATGGGGCCTTGGAAGCGTCATAGCACTTTCCGATATCCTCATCGTTAACGATTCCGACCTTGATTCCTTCAAGAAGAAAGTAAAGGAAGAGCTGGAGGCCCTCAGGTGAAGTTCAGCATTGCCCGCCTCTGCGGAGGTCAGGCCCTGATGGCCGTGTCCGTGGACCCTATGGACATCGATATGGAGGCTGCCGCAGAGAAGATCGCATCCCAAGGATTGCCCATACAGACCAAGGACGACCAGATGATCGTGTACACTTGGAACGGAATGGAGACGACTCTCTACAGACCTGGAAAGGTCATGTTCTTCCCTCTTTCAGACAAGGCCACATGCATAAAGTATGCCACAGAGATTCTCGAGCAGTACCAATAAGTGCCACATAGTCAAGAATTGCGTTCTAACATACCCCTTTATCTATATTGACGGTATCGGCCCTTTGATGGACACCATATTGATGATGACAATCGAGGTCATCATAACAGCTATCCTTTCTGTGGAGGTTTACAAGCTCCACTGCCTGTCCAAGGACGGGGCGATAGCTGCGCTTATAGTCGGTGTCCTGATGGCGGTCTTCGGATCCGTCCATTCATTCTTCATAATGACATTCTTCGTCATCGTGAGTTTCTTTGCGACCATGAGGGATATAGACAAAAAGATCGCCATGGGGCTGCAGGAAGGACAGTTCGGAGAACGTAAATGGAGGAATGTTGCCGCAGTATCATTCCCTCCGGTCCTGATCACGATCGTACACTTCTTCCAGCCCATGGATGAGACGCTGTATGTGATCGCATTCCTCACCAGCATAACCGTTGCCGCAGCGGATACGATCGCCAGCGAGATCGGTGTGAAGGATCCGAACGTGTACATGATAACGACGCTGAAGAGAACGACCCCCGGAATCAACGGAGGCATTTCTAAACTCGGTACGCTGACATCGACTATCGTAGCATTCATCGTCGCTGCTTTAGGATGGGTGGTCATGACAGGTACCTTGGACCTGTTGTTGTTCATCCCGTTCATATTCGGTATATTCGGTAATTTCCTGGACAGCCTCTTCGGAGCTTGGTTCGAGAACAGAGGACTCATATCGAAGTACACGAACAACTGGTCCACCGAATTGATTTCCGCAATACTTGCCGGTGCAGTGTACTACTTCTTCCTTATGCCGGCCGCGAGTTGATGTTCTGAATAATGCGCTCCAATACCTTCCAAGCGACCACACAGATTATGATGCTTAGGACGATTGACAGCACCGCAACGATCAGGCTGGGGGCCAGACCCATCTCGTCAGGGAACCAATCGCTGTTAGGGAGGTCGTAGAACGGAACTATCATCATAGTGGCCAGAGAACCGTGCAACAACAATATTCCGAGGCTGTGCCTACCTGCTGTACTAAATGCCCAGCTGATTCCGATCCTGTGTGAGAATAGCAGCGCAACATGAAGCAGGACGATGAACATCGCCGTGGCTTCCACGAAGTAGGTGAAAACAGAATACCCTCCATAATCCCCGAAACTCATGCCGGAAAAATCGGTTTCCGGCGGGAATACGGCCACAAGGACGATGACAATGATCAAAGACCCCAGGAACACCGCCCAGTTCTTGCCGGATAATGGACTGAAGCCCTCTATCTTCTCAATGAGACCGTACTTGCTGGCGGCCATGCCGGCCAGCATGAAAGCGGCTGCAATCGGACCCAACTGCGCGTACATCGGGAGCTTCACGGGAAGGAGCTCTTTCAAGAGCAACGTGACGATGATGAGCATAACTATGGCCGCGACGGTCTTCCTCCAGTCATTGTATACATGATCGGCCAAAGCATAGAATATGAGGAATCCCCAGATCATCGCCCAGATGTAGTAGTATCCGATGCATCCTCCGCACATCGGATGTACAGAAAAACTATCATAAGGTGAGAAAACGCCGTTCAGTCCGAATCCCCATTGGAATGCCGTGAGTAGGTCTTCAAAACCCGGTGCCTTGCCGGAGACCGCCATTATCATGTACGTGATGATCGGCAGTGTAACGGCACAAATCGCAGGAATTAAAACCAGCTGAGGCAGGCGCTTCTTCATATTCCCTATAAACCCGCGACCAGGCCTGTAGAAATATCCTGATATGATGAAGAACGCCATCAATCCGAGGTAAAGCGCCTGTATAACCAACGATCCCGCACCGGCCGGTTCGTCACTCAGAATATCGGTTCCGGCCGCATCCGCTCCGCTCAGAAGTGCATCCAAGCGAACTATCACTATATGGACAAAGACTATGCTTATGATGAGCATACCTTTCAGAGTGTCCACGGACGATAACCGCTCGGAACTGTTGGTCATGATTCTGGTCAAGATTTCCTTATCCTTAATCCCATCGGCCTAATCGGCTGTGCTGATTATGAAGATTGGACGGATAACGTAACGGTTATATACATCTCTGATATCCCATGTATTGGCATGACGGCCATAGCGGAGGAGTCACACCCGGTCCCATTCCGAACCCGGCAGTAAAGCCCTCCCGCGTACCTGTCTGTACTGTATTGCGCAAGCGTACGGGAACTCAGGCACGCTGTCAGCCACTCTTCCTATTCTACTCGAACAGCGTAAGCTCTGCACCATTGTTATTTTAACATCAAGAATCATTAACAGGGTTCATGGGAATGCAAGGAAACACTGCAGCGGCCGTAATGCTCGTAGTACTTTTAATGGCCGCTTCCGTCGGGATGTTCTTTATGATGCAGGCTTTATCTTCGGCAAACCCCGATCCTCACGAAGAATCACATGATTATTCATTCGAAGGGACTCTGGACGGCATAGCCTGCAACGGGACCGGAAAGAGCACATTCGCACCTGAAACGTTGAGGGAGTATGATTACATCGTCGAATACACCATCAGCAATGGTGTGAGATCAGTCTCGGACAAATTCTACCTATTCTTCGACATGGAAGAGAGACTGATTCCGAAATTCTTCGAATATGTAGGTACTGAAGTCATAGGCGACGTTACGACCGACATATACACCTATGAGGATTCGAACAAAGGAATCAATTACAAACTTTACACTGCTGGCCCGTGCATCCTGTACCGCGTTATAATCGACGCTCAGGATTACCTCGTAGTCGGTAACGTTATTCTTGATCAATGATTAAAAATGGTCCCGCCCCATGAGGGACGGGACCTGGAATCGGTTTTTAGGGATCAATCGAGCTCGGTGAGCTTGATGAGTCTGTTCCACCTTCTGTCGACCTCTGCCTGCATCTGCTCGATGACAGGAGCGTTCTTGTCCTGCAGAAGGTGCTTGTACCTTCCCTGAGAGGTGATCCAGTCCATGATAGGCTTCTTCTCAGCCTTTCCTGCTGCGATCCTAGCGCTCTCTCCAGTGAGCTCGTACTTGCCGTTGACGACCTCGAACAGAGGCCATACACAGGTCTCGACACCGAGCTTGGCCATGGCGATGGTCTGATCGGATGCGAACCTCCATCCCCTGGGGCAGGGCGACAATGCGTTGACGAACGCAGGTCCTCCGCAAGAGAATGCCTTCTGTGCCTTCTGGACGGTGTCCCTCCAGTTGTGAGGCGATACCTGGGCGACATACGGGATGTTGTGCGCCACCATGATGGCGGTCAGGTCCTTGGAGAACTCCTTCTTTCCTGCGGACACGCTTCCTGGCCATGATGTGGTGGTCTGGGCTCCGATGGTGGTCGCAGAGGATCTCTGGATACCGGTGTTCATGTATGCCTCGTTGTTGAGACAGACATAGACCATCCTGTGTCCCCTCTCCATCGCTCCGGACAATGCCTGGAGTCCGATGTCGTAGGTTGCTCCGTCTCCTGCGAAGTTGACGAAGTTGACGTTCTCGTTGATCTTTCCCTTCTTCTTCAGTGCGTTGTAGGCGGTCTCCACTCCGGCACAGGTGGCTGCTCCGTTTCCGAAGGCAGTGTGCACATAGGGGACGTTCCATGAGGTGTACGGGAACACCGTGGTCGAAACCTCGAAGCATCCGGTGGACAGGGAGACGACAATCTCATCCTCCGATCCCATCAGGATCTGCTTGGCGATGATTGATTCGGCACATCCTGCGCACAGCCTGTGACCGCTGGTCAGCCTCACGGGCAGCTTCTGCAGGTCCTTGATTGCAAGAGAGGTCAAAGCCTCACCCCCAGATAGTGGATCTTCTCGGCAGAACCGTTGACCACCGCCTCGAAGGACTTCTCGAATCCCGCGACGGTCGCATCCGCTCCTCCGAGTCCGTAGATGACATTGTACATCTTGGGCATCTTGTCCAGATCGGAAGCTGCTGCGGTGACCTCAGGGAACATGGGCCCGTAGGCTCCGATGCTCAGGTGCTTGTCGAAGACGACTACACCCTTCTTTCCTGCCATCACTTTGGCCAACGCCTCTGCGGGCCAGGGCCTGAACACACGGGGCATGGCGCAGCCGACCTTGAGTCCCTTCTCGCGAAGGAGGTCGACGGTCGCCTTCATGGTTCCGAATGAGGAACCGAGGATAATCGCGATGTATTCTGCATCATCGCACTTGTACTCCTCTACGAGATGGTACTCCCTTCCGGAGATCTCCTTGAACTGCTTGAACACATCCTCACAGACTCCCAGTGCCTTCTGCATTGCGATGACTGACTGGTATTTGTGAGGGTAGTAAAAGTCTGGACCATCCATGTTTCCGTGGGAAACGGGGTGCTTCACGTCAAGCAGAGGGTACAGGGGCCTGTGCTCTCCGACGAAATCCCTGATGACCTGGGTGTCGAGGGTGGTCATCCTCTCGATCGCGTGGGTCAGGACGAATCCGTCCAGGTTGACCATGCAGGGCAGCTGGACGTCGACGTTCTCTGCGATCTTGGGTGCCACGATGGACATGTCGTATGCCTCCTGGACATTCTCTGAGAACAGCATGAGCCATCCGCAGTCGCGTGCGGCCATTGCGTCTCCGTGATCGTTGTTGATGTTGATGGGTCCGCTGACGGCCCTGTTGGCTACGGCCATAATGAGCGGTACCCTCATGGCTGCTGTAATGGGCAGCATCTCCCACATGTAGGCCAGTCCCTGGGATGCGGTGGCGGTGAATGTCCTCGCTCCTGCGGATGCTGACGACGTACAGAGGGTGAGAGCGGAGTGCTCGGACTCCACGCATACGAACTCGGTGCTGACCTCGGCGTTCGCGACATACTCTGCGAACTTCTCCACGATGATGGTCTGAGGGGTGATGGGGTATGCAGCACACACATCGGGGTCGATCTGCTTCCATGCGAGTGCGATGGCGTTGTCTCCATTGATTGCGATATCCTGGACCATTCTCACTCCTCCTTCATGATGATAGCTTCCTTGGGGCAGACCTTGGAACAGATTCCGCATCCCTTACAGTGGGTGAGCTTGAATCCGCTCATGTGTCCCTCTCTGAACACGACGCTGTTGTCGGGGCAGTAGATCCAGCACTGACCGCAGTCGATGCATTTGTCCTGGTCCACGACAGGCACGTACGTTCTCCAGTCTCCGGTGTTGAACTGCTCGGAGTTCCCGGGTTTGATGATGCGTCCTCCTACTACGAGGTCACTGATGCTTGCCATTACCATCTCACTGCACCTCCTGATATCCTCTCTTCAATGCAGAGAGGTTCTTGAGAATCACTTTGTCCGGCAGCTTGCCGGTGAACTTGGATGTTATCTGATCCTCGAGGTGGTCGTATCCGACCAGCGATGAGCACTTAACGAGTGCCCCCAGCATGACGGTGTTCACCATAGGCTTTCCAATCTCCTCGATTGCGATCTTCTGTGCATCCAGTGTGTGGCATTCGATATCCGTAGCCAGTGCTTCCTGGAGCTCTTTGGGTGAACCTGCGTAGTTCGCCACGACGATGGTGTCCTTCTTGGCGCCTCTGGTGACGTCCACCTTTCCGACCAATGTGCCGTCCATGATGACGACGATATCGGGCTCGTAAACCTGACTGTGTATTCTGATGGGGTTCTCCGATATTCTCGTGAATGCCCTGATGGGCGCTCCCATTCTCTCCGGACCGAACTCGGGGAAGGCTTTGACGTACTTCCCTGCCAATATAGCGGTCTCGGCTAGGATCTCGTTAGCAGTGACGACTCCCTGTCCTCCTCTGCCGTGCCAACAAATTTCGATATCCATTTGGTACCACTGTCGTTCCCCATGAACTGTAATAGATTTAAAAGATTTGGATTGGGCAATAACGAATAATGGAATGATTTAATGCTAAAAACGAATTATAATTTCCGAAATTCTACGAACTTCGTATAATTACTATCATATTTCATAAGAAAATATATCGAAATCCGTAATCGAACATCGGTGTTTCGTGACACCTATAGTGCGTCAACTGTATATTGATTCATCCACCGGTGAAAACCGCCGCAACAGAGATTATCAGCGATATCCCAGCCAATACAGCTCCCGTCGGGATACGGCGCAGACCTACGTAAGGCGCCATATAGTACCCTACGATGAACAGACCGATGGCAGAGATCCAACATGCGATCTCCAATGCATAGACGAAATCGTCTATGAAGAACAACGGGCCCAGGACCGGTATCAAGGCCACATTGGAGAAGAACACGCAGCCCACCGAATTGAGGAACATGGCCTTCCTATCGGCCTTGAACTCCTCCCTGGACTGGACCGGTTTGTCGAGGAGCGATTCGCATACCTTCCTCTTCTCCTCGTCGTTGACCGCATCCAGAGGCGTGCCTGAGAATGAATCCATTAGCTCCTGCACCCTTGACTCACGGTCCATGCCGTCTGCGTTGGAGATCACCCTGGTGTGACGTCTGATATCCAACGCCCAGATGTAGAAGAATATGATACCGTCGATCACACCCCATGTGAGGTCCATTCCCGTGACAGTTATCATGAACGAGAATTTGCTGTCGAAGTGAAGGAGTCCGAACCTCACGGCATAGGCGAATGTCAGGGCCATGATGAATCCGTACAGTATCTCCTGTATGGCAGTACCCGGCCCCGTCAAAGAGGTCAACTTACGGAAGAACTCCTTCAACACGATATGTGAATGAAAACGTTCATTTATGAACACTGCGCAAGACTATCATCCCGCAATAGCCGAAGTAAGAACGGATGTCTTATAATTGAGTGTAGGGTTATAGTTCAATTGTGGACGGCACCGACCGTCAAACTCCAAACTGCGTTAATCACAGCGGGGATTCCCAATGGATAAGAAAATTGTCGATGTAAACGAACTGCATGTCGAAGATGTTCCCTTCGTAGGAGGAAAGGGAGCAAACCTCGGAGAGCTCACGAACGCCGGCTTCCCTGTGCCTGAGGCATTCGTCCTCACCACGGTCGCCTATGATTACTTCCTTTCTAAGAGCAACATCTTCTCGAAGATCAACAAGGAGCTCGAGGGTATCGATAGAAACTCTGACGACAGCCTTGTCGCGGCCTCTGACAGGATCAGGGCACTTTTCGACGGGTGCGAGATACCTGCAGACCTGAAGAAAGAGATCCTCACCAAATACAAGATGCTCTTCCCCAAGGGAAAGATCGGATTCGTGGCCGTAAGGTCCAGCGCTACAGCTGAGGACCTTCCCGACGCCAGTTTCGCAGGACAGCAGGAGACCTACCTCAACGTCAAGGATGAGGAGGACCTGTACGACAAGATCAGGAAGTGCTGGTCATCCCTCTTCACAGCAAGGGCGATCGCGTACCGTGAGAAGCAGGGCTACAAACACGAGGACGTAAAACTCGCAGTCGTTGTCCAGAGGATGGTCAACTCCGAATTCTCGGGAATCATGTTCACGGTGGACCCCAACAGCGGTGCGAAGCAGATCGTCATCGAGGGAGGCTACGGTCTCGGAGAGGCAATAGTCGGAGGAGAGGTCACACCCGATACCTACATCGTCGACAAGCAGAAGATGGACATCATCAAGAAGAGGATATCCACACAGACATGGAAGTACATCCGCGGAAAGAACGGCGGTGTCGAGAAGAAGGACATGCCCAAGGACAAGGTCAAGGTCCAGAAGATCGCGGACGAACGCATACTCGAGATCGCGGAGATCGGACGCCAGATCGAGATCCACTACAACAAGCCCATGGACATGGAATGGTGCATCGAGGACAACAAGGCATACATCGTCCAGGCCAGACCTATCACCGCCACCGGAAACTCGGTCACGAACGAGACCGTCGGCGATTCAGTATCAAGCGACGCCATCGTCGCATCGGGATTGGGAGCAAGTCCCGGTCTCGCAACCGGAAAGGTCGTCATCTACGACACATCGATGAGTCTCGACGTCATCAAAGAGGGAGACGTCCTGGTCACCAAGATGACAATGCCCGATATGGTCCCCGCCATGAGCAGGGCCGCGGGAATCATCACCGACGAGGGAGGAATGACCTGCCACGCAGCGATCATCTCAAGGGAATTGGGAACACCTTGTGTCGTCGGTACCGGAAACGCGACGGAGTGCCTCTCCAACGGAATGGAGGTCACCGTCGACGGAACCACCGGAAACGTATACAAGGGAATCATCGCCAAGAAGGGAGACTCCTCCGCCTCTGCGGAATCCGTAGGCGGATCGGTCTGTGCGGAATTCGTCCCGATCACAGGAACGAAGGTCATGGTCAACATGTCCATGCCTGCCAAGGCCGACGAGATCTCCAAGCTCCCCTGCGACGGAGTCGGACTCATGAGGATCGAGTTCCTCTTCACCAACTACGTCGGAGAGCACCCCTGCGCATTCCTCGCAGAGGGCAGAGAGCAGGAACTCATCGACAAGCTCGCAGACGGAATCTCCAAGGTCACAAGGGCATTCTACCCCAGGCCCATCGTCCTCAGGACATCGGACTTCAAAACCAACGAGTACCACGACATGAAGGGCGGAGCGGACTACGAGCCCAACGAGGACAACCCCATGATCGGATGGAGAGGCTGCTCCAGATACGTCTCTGAGAGCTACCGCGACGCGTTCATGTGCGAACTGAAGGCCATCAAGAAGGTCAGGGACGAGATGGGATTCAAGAACCTCAACATGATGCTCCCGTTCGTCAGGACCATCGAAGAGGTCAAAGAGATCACAGCGATGATGGAATCCATCGGACTCAAGAGATCCAAGGACTTCAAGCTGTACTTCATGGCAGAAGTGCCTGTCATCATCTTCATGGCGGACGAGTTCTGCAAGTACTGTGACGCATTCTCCATCGGATCGAACGACCTCACGCAGCTCACCATGGGATGCGACAGAGATTCCGATATCCTCGGCCACATGGGATACTTCGACGAGAGGAATGAGGGGGTTAAGAGGGCGATCAGACACCTCATCAAGGTCGCACACGCCAACGGAAAGTACGTCAGCATCTGCGGACAGGGACCTTCCGTGTACCCTGAGTTCACAGAATTCCTTGTCGAAGAGGGAATCGACGGAATCTCGTTGAACCCCGACACCTTCTACAAGACCAAGAGGATCATCGCGTCCGCTGAGCAGAAGATTATGCTCAGGGACCTGAGGATGCTCAGAGAGAAACTCTGAAAACGATGGGGGAAACCCCATCTTCTTCATTTTTTATGACTACTATCAGGATCACGGCGGTCAGGAAGGTCTGCCACAAGGATCTTATGGAACTCTACGAGAATCCGATCCAGCACACATGCGATGTCGAAGAGGGCCAGGAATTCATATCAATAGACGGTCAGAAGCCTGCAGACCTGTGCGACAGCGCATGGGGCTCGATGGAATACTTCGTGAGGGAACTGGCGGCAGGAAGAGGCAACTTCTACGACGGATGGATGAAGGACCCCAGGTCCGCAATGATATCCTGCAACGACGGGTTCAGGCCAGTCAGCTTCTATATCGAAGTGATAGATCAGTGAGCATCACGGTCGATAAGCTTCTTTGTAAGGGCGTCGGTCTCCTCGCTGGGGAGGAGCATCGTGGTGACCTCCATGAACGGATGTTTGGTACCCTCGATGATACTCACATCGTTCAGTGACTTGAGCCCCCATCTCTCGGCAGTCTTCTCTAGACCGAGCTTGGTATCATAATCGTTAGGGACGAGGACAATCGCCTTGTAGGTCTTCATTCCCATCTTCTTGGCCGCTAATATCCTGTGGTGTCCGTCGACGACGATGTAACCGTTCCTCCTCTCGACGACGATCAAAGGCTCGATCATTCCTCTCTTCAGTTCGTACTGGCGACCCACGAGCTCATCCATGTAGACCTCCTTCTGAGTGGGGATGACACGGTCGACCTCCACATCCTTGTTGACGACCTTCAGTTTGATTCCGTTCTGTTCCTCGAGGAACTTCTTGACCGTCATGACCTTGTTGGGCCTGGATTTCTCGATCTGCGACCTGACGATATCGAGATTGGAGATGATACCGATGAGCCTTCTCTCTTCATCGATCACAGGCAGATTCCGCAAACCGTACCTGAAAAGGATACGCGTCGCATCCGCGATGGTCATGGAAGGGATGGCGCAGAATGTACCCCTCTTCATGATGCTGCGGATCCTTGCGTTGGGCTGGTCTATGAAGCGTAACAGCTCCTTGGCTGTCACAAAACCCAGAAGATAACCGTTCTCGGCAACAGGGAATCCGTGGAATTCCGAATTGATTATCCTATCCATTGCCTGCCTGACTGTCATATTAGGGTCCAGGGTCTGAACGTTACGGACCATGTACTCTCCGACCAATGGCTTATCCTCTGGCATGATTTCCTTGATTACATTTGATATAATAACAATATTGGACGCCTGTCAACGTTTTGAGATCTTCTCCGCCGCCTTGAACATCTCTCCGATCTCATAGGTGCTGACTTCCCCTCCCGATGTCATCATGGCATACGTCACACCGTCCCAGGTCGTTCTCATACCGGTATCTCTGAACCCGTTCATCTCATAGAATGATATCCTCTGAAGACGCTGCTCGTTATTGTTGGCCGTTTCCTGAGGCGCTTCCGCATTCAGAGAGAATCTGTACCCAGGATACATGGCCCTGACCATATTGAGGACCTCGGAACCGTATCCTTTCCCCCTCAACCCGGGATCCACCGCCAGATAGTAGATGAAGACGAGATCTCCGCGGACCATCAGATAGAGAAGCCCTACTCTCGTTTCCCCATCCAGTATAACTGCGAACTTTCCCAAGGGTGTCTCCGAAACCATCAGCATATTCTCCAATTTCTCTTGCTCTTTCTGCGGGAACGAGAAATCATAGAGATCAGCAACGTAATCGTAATCCTCCGATCTAGCGACGACATCCCTAAAGGTCAGGTCCATTGGTTGTTGAATATGCCCTATGTATTTCTAAATCACTTCCTTCAGTTTTCTCACGATGCGGACCTCAACCTATAAACATAGGTCGTACAATCCCTACCGCAGAGGATTAAAATGGCAGGTCCAGTTTTGACCGGAGAATCAATAGAGCAGGAGACAAGACTCCATGACGCTCTTGCACAGATCAAGCATGTCATCATCGTTATCAGCGGAAAGGGAGGAGTTGGAAAGAGCACGGTCTCCTCCAACCTCGCCATGTCACTGGCCATGAAAGGCTACGAGACAGGACTTATGGATATCGATATCACGGGCCCCAACATCCCTAAGATGTTCAACATCGAAGATGAGCAGCTCATGGCGGACGCCGACAGGATGCTCATCCCGATCATCGTGCCCCCCAGACTGAAGGTCATGTCTATGGCGTTCCTTCTCCCCAGCAAAGATGTTCCCGTCATGTGGCGCGGACCCATCAAGATGTCTGCCGTCCAGCAGTTCATAGAGGATGTCAGGTGGGGAAAGCTCGACTACCTCGTCATAGATATGCCTCCGGGAACCGGGGACGAAGCACTTTCCATCGTCCAGCTGATCCCCAAAGCGGACGGAATGGTCGTCGTCACCACACCTCAGCAGGTCGCTCTCCTGGACAGCAGGAAATCTGTGGGATTCGCTGCCGAGACCAAGATCCCAATCATCGGAATCGTCGAGAATATGAGCGGATTCGTCTGCCCCCACTGCGGTAAGGTCACCGACATCTTCAAGACCGGCGGCGGAGAGGCCACTGCCAAGGAGATGAACATCCAGTTCCTCGGAAAGGTCCCGATCGAACCTGCAGTGGTCGAGAGCGGAGATTCCGGAATGCCCATCGTACTGAAGGACCCCAAGTCCGCTTCGGCCAAGGCATTCGAGGAAATCGTCGACAAGATCATCAAGACAGTTGAGTGAGATGAGGGTCGTAGTTATCTCTGAAGGAGAGACACTAGATTCGGAGGTGGCCGAGGATTTCGGCCATGCTCCCTTCTTCCTCGTGGTCGACACGGATTCACTGGACTATCATGTGATTGAGAACGAGTTCGCGGATTCTCCTGAAGGCGCGGGAGTGGCGGTAGCAAAGGCGATCACCACGCTCCAGCCCGATGCAGTCATCACAGGCGGCATCGGAATGCACGGCCTGGACATCCTCAGAAAATCGAACATTTTCGTATCTTACGACGAGGAAGGCCCCGTCGAACAGTGCATAGTTGATTTCGTCAGAAGGCACAAGAGGAACGCGGCGTGATCAAACGCCCCTCTTGTCGCCCCAAATGATCTTGTGGAGCTGGGGCAGTACCCTGGCATCCAAATCGTTTTTGAGAACCTCTTCGACAAGCCATTCCAGCTTATCGGTCCCTCCGACAGGACCGAAGATCACATTGGCATCTGCCGGATGGTCTTTGAGATACTTCACGGCATAATCGAAATCATTCTGGTCCTGAATCACGAACTTCAGCTGATCCTTCTTCTTCAAAAGCTCGATGTTGGAATCGATCATCCTTTCGCTCATACCTGATGAAGGACATTTGATGTCCATGCTGATCATGATGTGCGGGTCGTCAGGAACATCCTTCAGATCAACCGCCCCGTTGGTCTCCAGAACTATGAACTTATCTGCTTCGACGAGAGCATCCAGCAGCTGATAGATATCCTTCTGAATCATCGGCTCGCCGCCGGTCACGCATACCGTCCTGCAGCTTCCGACCTTCTCGATGATCTCCGGGATCGTCATCTCCGTACCGCCGGTGAAGGAATACTTCGTATCGCACCAAGCGCAATCCAGATTGCATCCTACTGCCCTCACGAAAACTGTAGGGACACCCATGGTGAGTCCCTCTCCCTGGATGGATCTGAAAATCTCACATATCCTCATAGGGGATCTCGTCCTTGTATCCGGCCTCTTCGAATCCGGCCAACCTCAGTCTGCATGAGTCGCAGTGACCGCATGCCTTCGCTCCGCCGTTGTAGCAGGACCACGTCAGATGCAGTGGCGCACCCAATCTCTTGCCTCTCCTCACTATGTCCGCCTTAGAGTCCATTCCTATGGGTGTGACAATCTTGATGGGATGGCCTTCCTTCCCCGCTTTGGTACCGACTTCCAAGGTATGCTGGAATGATTGGATGAACTCGGGAGTGCAGTCAGGATAACCTGAATAGTCCACGGCATTCACACCGATGTAGATCCTGTCCGCATCGATCGATTCGCATAAACCGGCGGCTATGCTCAGGAACACTATGTTCCTGGCGGGGACATAAGTGATCGGGATCTCTTCAGAAAGCTCGCCTTCTCTGTCCATGGGAACATCGATATCCTTCCTTGTGAGAGCAGAGCGGAAAGAACTGAGATTCAGATCTATGATGACGTGGGGGATCTTGTAGAAATCGCAAACGGCTGCTGCGGATTCCAATTCCTTAGTATGCCTCTGACCGTACCTGAAACTGATGGCAGTAGGCTCACATCCGTCTGCGATGGCCTGCGCCAGACATGTTGTGGAATCCAATCCTCCTGAGAGAAGCACTACCGCTTTGGACATCAGAGCACCACTTGATACCAGGCGGTCTGTCCGCGTTCTTCATCCAGACCGATGGAGAGCGATTTAACGTTAGGAGGCAATTCCAGTTCCTTGACCATGCGCTCCGCCATCATCTTGGACATTTCCTCGGCCGTAGTGGTGGGGATGTCGAGCAAAGTGACGTCCATTCTGGGGAATACATATCTCTTCCCATCGCAGATGGCCTCTACGGATTCCTCGGTGACCGTCAGTTTGACATCCTCTGATTTGGTGGGCAGGAGTGTCTTGTGGTCTACCTCTTCGATGATCTCCTTGAGCTTCTTCTTCAGGACGACGAAATCCATTATCATCCCTTCCTTGCCGATATCTCCCTCGAGTCTGAGGCGGACGATATAGGAGTGTCCGTGGAGTCTTGAGCACTTCTCGTGCCTAGGTATGAAGTGGCATGCGGAGAATCTGATCCCTCCATAACCTCCGTCGATCTCTAGATACATCTTCATTCCTCCGTAAGTCTCATCGCCAAAGCGATCGAATCCGTATAATCTGTCTTCACTCTGGAAGTGTCTATGAAGACCTTGTCCATGTTGACTATGGGCGCACCGAGCGCCTTTGCCCCGCCGATGAAGTGGAGCGTTCTGAATATGATGTTGCCGACTATTCCCTGAGGTGCGATGAGTATGTCCGCATTGTTGACGGCATCCTCGATCAGGATCTGGCAGTGGTATGCGTCGTACCCCTCTGATTTGAGTGTCTTGACGATGTTCAGCGCACTGTCGATTGATGTATCCACAGCCTTGCACCTTCCTCTGTCCTCGCATCTTCCTCCGGACATGACGGCGATCTTGGTTCCGAGACCGATCCTCTTGGCCATCTTGACGCACTGTCTGGCGAGTTCTGTCCTCTGTTCGTCGGACCAACCCTCGTCGATACCCACGGGCGCCATGATGATCATCTTTCCGTTGAGCAGCTCCATGAAGACTATCCTTTCCAAGGCTTTCAGACCGAACTTCTGTTTCACTATCGGAAGAAGTACTGAAGATGACATATCGCCACGGATCGCGGCATCGATTTTTCCGGCGACCAGATCATCAATGAGAACCTCGGGCTCATCGTAGACGGTCACATCATACTGTTTCATGGCCTCAACGCTCTTCTCCACATTCCCTGCGTCTGTACCGCGTCCGATACCTACGCGTACCTTCGGGAATTCACTCGAGAGGAGAGCCTCTGTGTTGAACATATTACCACCAATATTATTCATTTATAAAATAGGGCCGACTCAGGATTCCGATGCCCGTTCTGCGATCGTCCTACCTTTCCTTTCGGGATTACCGTTGCACAATAGCAGAGCTATCAGTAGGAAATACAGCAGAAGACGCAGGACTGAAGAGATGAATGACCCCAGGACAAGATCGCTCAGGTACTCTAGGACGTTGAAGTAATATGGTACTTCGAACACAAAATCCAAGATGATGAACACTGCAGTGGATAGTATCATCGGGAAACGACTGAACAATCTGCCCATGACGGCTCTGAGACCCATTATGAACATCCATACTGCCATGACTATCTCCAACACATCTTCCCATGCCACCCCATCGAGATAGGCATTGTTGATCCATGACAGGATGCGGTCAGTGGCGATGACGGTCATGTAAAGGGCGATGACCACATACGGACTTCTCGTATACTTCAGCAGAACTACCATCGCGACTACAAGCCAAACGGCATTGGCCACTATGAACATTAGGGCATTGTACGCATCGAACAGCGAGAACATTACGAGGCCGACACCGCTGTACAAGATCAGCAGAATCGTCATTGTTATGCAGAGAATACGGTTGGTCCGTTCATTGATGCGGAAATGAAATCTGTTGAGTTCTATCAGCTTCTGCCGATCGATCCGCATATCAGCACCCGGGCCTTATCTGATCGAACTCGTAATCGGCCCATTCCCTGTCGCCCAGAACTATATCGAGTTCCGTAAGGGTGATCATCGGATGATCGTATTTTGCGGAATCATCCATGGCCACACGCGGACATGCAGTGTTCACATAAGCATCCACGCGATATGACAAGAGCGAAAGGGGGGTTATCTCTTCCAGAATCGCCTTGTATGCCTTCAGACCGTGGGACCTTATCTTCTCTATAGCTCTATCTGCTTCTTCAGACCTGTTCTGGCCGACCTTACTGCAGACTATGACAAGAAAACTCTGTGCATTCTTGGCAGTTTGAATTGCAGCGAACCTCTTCCTGAGTATCCTGTCACGGACCTCGGCCATACTCCTGACCTCCGATGTAACGGGATTCAGAACGATAACGTCCTTCTTGATGCCGAATGCTGCCGCAAGAGGATGGAAATCCCCTTCGCCTATGAAGAGGAATGCATCAACATCGTCCAACACAGCCTCGGCCGAACTGCCGTTGCATCCAAGGACCTGTCCGGGATATGCGATGCGCCTGTCCCCGGTACCCACGAAGACCTTCCTGCCGGATTTCTCCAGGATGGACTTTACCTTGGGGATGAGATCGAGATATTGGATGGTCGCCAGCATACCTATCCTTTCAGGCAGACCGCTCAGAAGGCCTAGTATACTACCATCGACATCCGCATCGGAGCGGGTTTCGATGTACAAAACATTCGGGTCATCCCCTTGCGAGGGGATGGGCGAGTGGCCGAAATGCACCAAAGCGTCAGTTTTTCCCCTGTAGTCGTACAGATCGCATGCACCGTAACAGGGGAGACCGACGATAAGCGTCTCGACACCGGTCTTTTCAGTTAGATAATCAGAAATTTCTGTTGCCCGGATCTTAAGACCCTCGGGCAATTGGAGGGCGACGGAGGTGTAACCCCCGTCGCGAATCCATGCAACGATGTTGTCCAGTTGGAAATCGAACATCTTTGAATCAGTTTACGAATTCCTTTCCCTGCTCTACGTCTACGTAGCAAGGGGAGGGGAATTTCATGGATGCTCTCCAGAGAGCGTCCTTCGCAACATCGACCTTATCAGGGTTGACCCTGACCGTCAGGATTGCCTGGTTGCGCTCGAGCCTTGCAGCTGTTCCGACCGCCTTTCCGAATCCCTGACGCATTCCACTCGAAACACGGTCTGCTCCTGCGCCGGTTGCGAGCTTGTTCTCCCTGAGGACGATGTGGGGGTACGCCCTGACCGTCATGTGGTAGTTGGCGACTCCTGCCTGGGAGGTGAGAACCTTGTTGGCTGCGATACGGCCTGCCTCGATTGAGGTGTGCCTTACCTGGACACGGTTCTTGACTTTCAATGTGAGTGTGACGGGGAACTCCTGCCTGGTGTTTCCCATCTCATACTGGCTGACACGGCTGGCGGGCACTCCTCCCATGTATTCGCGGCGAGTGTATGCCTGCCCTTTGATCTGTCTGTACATCGATGCTGGCTTTCTTACCATTTTAACCACCAATTGTGATTGTGATAGGCTCGACAATCCAGACGCTGTATATAACGTCTAGGTTACCGTCCTGCGTTCTGTCTCGGACGATTAACAACGTCCATATAAATGTTATGGCGTTTTTTGCGCGTATTATAGGAAAAGAGGGGCAAACCATCTTCACGGTGTACCGTAAAACTCCTCGAAACCTGCCACAAACTCGATAGTTTATTAACTATCTGGACGATATACTTCTGATGCGCTCGTTCAGTTTCAGAGTGATACCGGCGGATTCCGGCAGTAGAGAAGGTGTACCCATCGCTGTTGCAGGACAGACCATGGTTGACGTCCAGAAACTGCTCACGGACATAGGCTGCATGCTTCTGAGGACTTCTATGAGACTGCAGAACGAGATTCCCGAAAGCCTTGTCAAGAAATTCGACCTCACGATCGGCGGAGACAACGGAGGGCTCACGACAGGTCCTTCCGAAGGCAATGACGAGGCGCTCGAAGGCGCAATGAACATTCTCTGTGCCACATTGGATTTCCTGGGCACAGGTGCCGTAGGCGATTGGATGAAGGATAACTTCGAGGACGAAGAGGCACGCACAATCATCGCAAAGGACCTTGTAGACCTCACCGACCACCTCAAAGGGTACATTCTAGAGTACGGATCCGATGACAACGTCAGACAGTTCAAGGGTCTTGAGAGGGAAAAGATACTCCAATACACCGTCCGCACCGAATGGCTGTCCGCGGCGGTAGGAAAGATTCAGAGGGACGATGTCAGGAAGAATCACTGGAACCTTACCAACGACCAATTCCTTGTACCGCTCACATTCGACAGGAACATAGTCTCATCCGACATACCTGGATTCGCCAACGCAGGACCTGTGATCGTCGTTGGGAACGTCGTGAGGAACAAGGACGGACACATCACGAGCATCGAGAAGATCACCGGTTGCTACACGATACCCAATCTGAAGTTCCACAGGATCATAACCAAGAACGGGGACAGGAACCTCCTGAACCCTCTGGTCGCGCTGACAGGCTATGATGCAGAGAAGGATATCTGGTCGCTTTACAACGACGACGTCGGCATCTACATCAATAAACCCTCTTGGGACGAAAGCATCATCGCATTCCACGAATATGCCCTATTCCTTTTCGAGACCTACGTCGATACCGACAAGCAGTTCGAGGGCGAGGAACAGGAGATCAGGGAGTATCTGATGTCGTTGCTACCCGCCGCGGACCTCTGAAGTTCAGGGAATAATTATTATAAGACGGCGAATGTCAGAACCGTTAGGTGCGCACATGTCACGCCATCTGCCGAACGCTACAATCCACGAGATCGGAGCGGACCGTATCGACAAACTGCTGACCATGTCCGAGGAAGCCGTCAGGAACGGCAGGGAGGACAGGGCCAGAAGATACGTCGATATCGCCTTGGCAATAAGCGGGAAGACACGCGTCAGGATGCCCAAGGAAAAGAGGTTCTGCAAGAACTGCCACCTCCCGATGATGCCTGGAGTCAACTGCACTGTCAGGCTGTCGAACCACAGGGTATGCATGAGATGCAATGTGTGCGGCGAAGTACGGCGCTATCCGTACATCAGGGAGCAGAGAACATGACGGAGAAAGATGCCAGGAAGGAACTCATGAGGCGTGCCAACGAGATCAACCCCACAGTGCATGTGGGGAAGGACGGTCTCGACCAGGGGCTCTTCGACGAGATAACGGTCCAGCTCAAGAAGAACCGTCTGATAAAAGTCAAGGTACTGTCCAATTCCGAGGACGGAGCGAAGGACGCAGCAGCCGCAATAGAAGAGAACACTGGTGCTGTCATCGTGGATGTCCGCGGAGGAGTCATTGTCGTCACCGACAAGAGAACATGGACCTCACTCTCCCAAAAGAAATTCTGAGGTAATGAAATGCTAGATGTCAACGTGATCAGATCGAACCCCGACATGATCAGGACGATGATTAGGAACAGGAACAGGGACGAATCCATACTGGACAGATTCCTGGAGGCCGATTCCGAGTGGAGAGCGCTCACGGACGAGAACAACCGTCTCAGGAAGACCAGGAACGACGTCTCCCTGGAGATCTCCAAGATGCCCAAGGGTGAGGAGAAGGACGCCAAGATCGCAGAGATGCGCGGCGTAGGTGACAAGATCAAAGCGAACGACGACAGGATGGCCGAGCTCGAGGAGATCAGGCAGGACTGCGTCCTCAACATCCCCAACATCCCTCACGAGTCCGTTCCTATCGGAAAGGATGACACCGAGAACGTTGTCGTCTACGAGGCAGGAGAGAAGAGGAAGTTCGACTTCAAGCCCAAAGAGCACTGGGAGCTCGCAGAGGAACTCGACATCATCGATTTCGACAGAGGCACCAAGGTCGCTGGAAGCGGATTCTACGTCATGAAGGGCGACGGAGCAAGGCTCGAGCGTGCGCTCATCAACTACTTCCTCGACGTTCACAAAGATCAGGGATACACGGAGCTCGTTGTCCCCGCGGTCATCAACAAGGCCGCGGTCATCGGAACCGGACAGTACCCCAACCTGAAGGACGACATGTACTACCTCGCAAAGGATGACATGTACCTCAACCCCACAGCGGAAGTACCTATCACCAACCTTCTCCAGGACGAGATACTCGACAAGTCGCAGCTTCCCATATATTACACCGCGAACCTCACATCCTACAGGCGCGAAGTGGGAAAGCACGCCGACACGAAGGGAATCATCCGTGTCCACGAGTTCAGGAAGACCGAGATGGTCAACTTCGTCGAACCCAGCAAGTCATACGAGAGGCTCGAGGAGCTCAGGAAGAACGCAGAGGACCTCATCAACGGCCTTCAGCTCCCTTACAGAGTGCTACTCCTGTGCACAGGGGACATGAGCTTCTCATGCTCCAAGTGCTACGACCTTGAACTCTATGCACCCGGAAAGGATGCATGGCTCGAGGCATCCTCATGCTCCAACTTCACCGACTTCCAGGCAAGGAGGGCAAGGATCAAGTACAGGCCAGAGCCTCACCTTAAGAGTGAATTCGTCCACACCCTCAACGGTTCCGGACTTGCACTCCCAAGGACCATCGTCGCTATTATGGAGAACTACCAGAACAAGGACGGTACAATCACCATCCCTGAAGTCCTGAGACCCTACATGAGGGGACAGGAAGTCATCGATAAAAGACACTAAACAGGTTTAACAGATGGGGGAATCCCCCCATCGTTTTCATTTGAGTTTCTTTCCGTCGTTGAACGCGTTGCCTACCTTATCGCCGAACGCAAGATAGTCATGGTTAAGTCCGTCGTATATGATCGGATGATACTTCTTCAAATCGACTTTTCCGTCAGTAAGGATTGAATCGTCGATGCTGAGGTTCACGATATCTCCGATACATTCGCAATTGGATTCTGTATAGCTCTTCAGAGTGCACTCGAGACAGATGGGCATCTCCTTGATCATAGGGGCATCCACCTTCTCGCTCTTCACGGCAGTGAATCCCGCCTTGGAGAACTTGTCCTTCACATCGTTGCCTGAGACGATTCCGACATAATCGGATCCAACCAGGGCCTCAACGGTGGCGAAGCTCACAGTGAAGGCTTTGCGGGCCAGGATGTTCTTCACGGTCTTATGCTCAGGGGACAGACAAAGGCCGATCTCGGTATCTTCGTGTATGCCTCCCCAGGCAGCATTCATGGCATTGGGTGTCCCATCCTCGTTGTAGGTGGCGATGATAAGGACAGGCTCAGGGTAGATGCAGGGTTTTGCTCCGTAATCTTTCCTCATGAACCGAAGAAAGCGATTCTAAATCAAATATGCATCGTATCGAGATCGCTGATGATCTTCGCCGTATCGATGCCTTTCTTCCTTCCCAGGAGCTTCACGCGTATATCGTGCTCTCCGTCCCTGAGTGTGGCCGAACTTACCCCGTAGCAGATGGAGATGTGCGCTTCCATGTATGCTGCCAGGTTGTCGCAGGTCTTGATGTCGTAACCGTTGCGGGTACCGAACCTTCCGTCCTCCACATCAGTGAACGGATCGAGGACCATGAATCTGAACTCGTCATGCCAATCGCTGTCGATGAGAGGGATGATCTTCTCCTCGACCAGGTCGCGCTCATAATCCTCCAGCACGGCTGCCAGACCTGATACGTTCACCTTGATGGGTGTGATCACGTCCTTTGTCAGCACCTCCGGGAGATCGTGGAAGAGCGCGGTATAGTAATCGTTGTAGATCTGCCTATCCGATGCTTTGGAATCCAGATCGTGAAGGTATATGGAATCTGCCACCATCAGGGAATGCCCGAGCACAGTGGTCTTTGGTATGCGCGGGGTCCTTGCCCAGCGCTGCTGGAATCTTAGCTGGCCTATAAGATCGATGAAATTGAATGTGGTGCTCCTTTCCGTGGTGATCTCCTTGATACCTGCGAGGTCCTTGTGCTGGTCGATCTGTTCATCGATCTCCTCGCGGGTTATGTCGATACCGTACAGGGACCTGTTGGAATCATAGATGAGGTTGAACTCCCAACGGGTGGCCAGATAATGGGCGGCACGTATGATGTCGTCCTCACGGGACTTGTAGTCCTTTCCGAGATACTCGATGAATCTGGTCCTGAAATCCTCGTCCGAGTCCGGGATGAGCCTGTCGAACTCCGAAGTCACGAATGCGTTGACCTCATCCCTTCTCTCCTGGGAGATCTTGTGGAAGACCTGCGGTTTCAGGTCGGTAAGCACCGAACGCTGGATGAACGAGAACATCTGGTGCTCGATGAGCCTGCGCCAATCAACATCGTTTCCGGCCTTCTCCTCGAACTTTCCAAGAACCCATGAGATGGCCGCCTTATGGGCCTGCTTGTCCATCTCCGTCAGGTCTACCGGCCTAAGGTGATCGTTCCACCTGTGCATGTTGGCAGAATCGAAGAGGAGGTAAAGGATATGGGCGTTCAGAGCTGACATCCGGCTCACTCCAGATACTCTATGGTCGCCTCATCGGGATTAGGAGTGTATGCCCCGTCCAGACTCATTATGAAACCAGTCTCGTCCGTCTCTTCCATCTTGTTCTTCAGAAGCCTGGACAATCTATGCGTCTGGAATGAAGCTATGGAGTATCCGATGACCATCATCGCCACTCCGATGATGAACAAGTAGAGGGCGATCGAGATAGGGTTGAACACGTACACCAGGAATGATATTACCGCTAGAGGTATCCCTGCAATCGTGACGTATGACACGAACTCGTTCCAATCCATGTCCCTGCATCCCTCTCCGATGATAAAACGGTGACTGATACCGCTCACTGAGACGCTTGCTTGAGCCTGTCGAGGACGAACTGCCTGTCCATGCTAGCCAGGAACGGTCCGAGTCTGGGGCCCATGTTCTTTCCGATGAGGATCTTGTACATGGCCTTGAATGCGCCCTTGTTCCCAATTCCGTCCTTGGCAACTTCCGTTACGGCTGAATTGATCTCGTCAGCGTTCCATCCGATCGTCTTCAGTTTCTCCGCAAGGGTCTTGAAGTATCCCTTCTCGTCCGCGCTGAGCGCTATGTCGGCAGGAACGGATTCCTGAATGGAGAACTTCACATTCTCGGGTGCGAAATTGGCCAGCCAGAACCTTATGCAGTCTACCCTGACGTGGAGTCTCTTGAGATCGAAATCAGTCGCTTTGGACATGTCCTCGGTCCTTCCGAGGACCTCGATCACTCCATCGAAGTCCTTGGTCATCTGGACGACATTGACCAGATGCCTGTAGGATATCTGCATCGGGAGCTTCTCGGGAACATGGTTGTGCTGTGCGATGACATAGGCGGCGACGTTGTTCTCCTCCGCCTCTGTGAACTCGTTCGCGAAGTATGCCCTCTCCATCCTGTCGTACTCATCGACCATGTCGAGGAGCCCCATTCCGTAATCGTAATCGATAGCTCTGTTGGGCTGCGACCTGAGGAACAGGTAGTTGAGAACCTCTGGAGGAGTCATGTTGATGGCGTCAAGACCTGTGACCGCACTTCCGAGGGACTTGTGCATCTGCACGATCTGTCCGCCGGACTTGAGCTGGACGAACTCGTAGGGGATCGGATAGGGTGCCTTTCCTCCGAAGATCTCGGATACGAGCCTCTTTCCGGAATCGTAGGATCCTCCGGCCGCCGCATGGTCCTTTCCGAATGGTTCCGCGGATGTTCCGAAGATCATCCACTTGGCAGGCCACTCGAGCCTCCATTTGAGCTTTCCCTCCATCTTCCTAATGTCGACCTTTCCGTGGGAACCGCACTTACAGCTGTACTCGAGGTACGGGAACTCATAGGTGTCGAAGTTTGCTTTGCAGAAGCGTCCGCAATCTGGGCAGAGCGGATCGTAAGGCGAGAAATTGGGATCTGCGTCCTTTCCTGTAACCTCATGGATGATCTGGATGACCTCGGGCCTTTTGGTGATTGTCATGTCGATCCACTTGGCGAACTCCCCTTTGGCATAGAGCTCATGGGTCCATACGATCTCGCAGTGGACCTCCAGGGAATCGACCGCATCCAAGAAAGGTTGGATGAAGTGATGGGCATAGTTGTTATGCTTGCCGCAAGGACAGGGGATCATGCAGATAGGCATACCGACATACTTCTCGTACTCCTCGGGGAGGAACTCATACCTCTTCCTGAGGGGATCGAACGAATCGATCAAGTAGATGAGCCTGACATCCTTTCCCTTGGATGCGACTGCGCTGCGGATCGATTCTCCTGTGATCGCTTCTCTGAGACTTCCGACATGTATGATTCCGGTAGGACTGATACCTGTTGCGATCAACGGGTGCTCGCATGTATCTGCTACTTCCTGTGCGATTACATCTGCCCAATGCATTCTATCGATTCACCCCATATATGTATAATAAAAATGGGTTTCGGTCCTGCGAGAACTTCACAATACGGCCTCCCGGTTGGATGAATCCCAAACCAGTTTCCGGATAGGTATATAAACTCACAATGGCAGACTCTCATCGCTGAAGCCTCAGCATCGTGTACAAACGGATTACAAGCCCTCGGGTAACGGGATCCGAGGGCCTTTATTATCTGAGGTTCGCATCAGGTTTCATAGCATTGTTTTTATAGTAATCTATGTTTCGCTAACCCATGGCAAAGAAAAACGACAGCGGATTCCAATCCTCTGCAGGTCTGATGAGATACTTCGACGTTGAGAACGAGAAGGGTCTCAAGATCAGCCCCTACGCAGTCATCGGTATCGCTATCGCAGTCATCGTTATCGTGGAGATCGCTAGCGCGTTCTTCTCCCTCTGAACTTAACTTTCTTGACTGATAGGCGTACACCGTCCAGTCGATACTGTAATTTTCGAAATTGCAGTCTGTTCGTTTTCAATAATAAGTGATATCGCCCTCCTTTCGGAGGACGATTAATGAGTTTCAGTCGTCCCACTCGGTCACACCGGATGGATCCGAGAGGACACTCTTGTGGAACACGGGATCTTCAATTCCCTCTGCCTTCTGCCTGCGATAGTCCTTGAACGCCTCGAATGCGAACTTCGAGAGCTTGAACATCACGAAACAGTTCACGATACCACAGACCCCCAACAGGACATCCATGATGGCGTACAATCCCTCCGAACCGGAGTAAGCGGAGAAGAACACGATGCCTATCGTGATTATGACCAATGCGATCTTGACCTTCCTATCCTGGGTGATGAACTTCAGATTGTTCATACCTATGACGTAATCTCCCATGAAACATGTGATCGCGAACAGGAAGAGGAAGATGAACACCAACGTCGGAGCTATACCTCCAATAGACTCACCGATCACATACTGCAGCATCGGCATCGAACTGTTATCAAATGATGCGGCGGATGCGGCGAGCGCGTCGTAGTCTCCACTAAAGTAGCATAGGATGACCAGAGCAGTCATCGTGCTGACAAGGGTATCGAAGAGGACACCGATGGATTGCGATAGACCCTGTTTGACCGGATGTGGAACGCTGGCCGATGATGAGATGTTGGTGATGGTACCCTCTCCGGCCTCATTGGACCATACACCTCTCCTCAATGCCCATACGATCATGGCACCGATGCCTCCGCTGACTGCCGAGGGCACATTGAACGCACATGTAAATATGGAGGCCACGGCGTCGGGAATGCCGCCCGCATTCATCAGGATGACCACCAAGGTCAATATGATCCATGCCAACGCCATGAAGGGAACGAGAAGGACCGATGCTTTGGCAACGCCCTTGAAACCGCCTATCGCAACAAGAACAGCGATGACTGCGAGGATGATTGCGATAACGAGCGTATTGTACTAGAAATCGTAAGCTCCTTTGAACGATGAGGAGATCGTTGTGATCTCCGAAAGGACATAACCGCCGATGTACACAGCGATCATGAGAACAGCGATGATCACACCGAGTTTCCTCGAGTTCAATCCTTTGGCCACATTATGGGCGGGACCTCCTATGAAATCCCCGTTCTCATCCTTGCTCTTGAAGATCTGTCCGACCGTGGTCTCCACGAAACTCGTAGCTCCACCCAACGTGGCGAAGATCCACATCCAGAAGATCGCTCCGGGCCCTCCGAAGATCAAAGCGGTGATAGGTCCCACGATGTTTCCTACACCGATACGGTTGCCCATGCTCACACAAAACACATGGAAGGGGGTGATCTTGTCCCGGACACTCTTCTCCAAAGAGAACGTTACCTTGAACATCTCCTTGAGCTCGGTGAACTGGACCGCCCTGAACTTCACTGTGGAATAAAGACCGAGAGCGACTATCAATACCAATGGTATGAACCAAAAATAATCGTCGAACTCCCAGACCATATCTATGAATGAATCGAAATCGAATGACATTATACGTTAAACTGGATTAGTGGTATATACAACGGTTTGTGAAAACGTTCAGATTCCTTTACCGATATAACTGGTTACAATCAGAAAGGCCAGTACCCTGACTGCTTTGAATGGATATGAAGATTGAAGACGGGCCTGACAGACCCGTCTTACAGATCAATAAAGTGGATTGATCAGATCCTATCCTCGGGCACAATCTCGTACTCTGTCTTGTACTTCTTCCTGAACAGAACAGAAAGGATCGGAGGCGCGATGATGGTTGTCATCACAGACATCATGACGACTACGGTATACAGATCTCCGGTCATCACACCGGCGTTGAGACCTATGGATGCGATGATGATACCGACCTCTCCTCTGGGCATCATTCCGACTCCGATGATGGAGAATGAGGATTTATCGATCGTCTTGTCTCCCAACCTTGCTCCGAGACCGCATCCGATGAACTTGGTGGCCATTGCGAGAAGGATGACGACGACAACGAGCCCTACTATTGCGAAATCAGTTAGTGACGAGATGTCTACCATCAATCCCACATTGACGAAGAAGAAGGAGATCATCAGAGATGTGATGGCCTCCACCTTGTGCTCCAATTCCCACTCCCAAGCATGATCTGCGAACATCATTCCCGCCAGGAACGCTCCGATGATTGCAGCCAATCCGATGAACTCAGCGAGGGCTGCCATCGACAGACATACGATGAGCGCCAGAATGAGCTTGTTGAAGGAATACGGGACCTTACCCTTAGCAATGGTTGCCTGATTCCTTTTGTCGAAGAAGTCGTAGATCCTGGGGACCACATATTTGGCCACTGCGATTGCTACGAGGACGAATACGACCGCTTTGATTATGATGATGGCGAGATCCAAGATTTCTATGTCACCGCCACTGGTCGCCATTCCCTGAACGATAGCGAGTACTATCATTCCGAGGACATCGTCTATGACCGCTGCCGCGATGATGATACGGGATTCCTTGACCTCCATCAGCCTCATGTCTTTGATGATACGTGCTGTGATACCGACGGACGTGGCGACCATCGCCGCACCCATGAACATGGCGCAGTTCATGTCATATCCGCCGACTGCGAGGACAAGTGCGAGACCTGCGACAAAGGGCAGAATGACTCCCAGCAAAGCACAGAGCATCGCTGCCCTTCCAGATCCCAACAGATCCTTTACCTTGGTCTCCAATCCGACGGAGAACAGCAGGAATATCACTCCCAATTCGGCAAGCGTATAGATGACCGTATACGTCTCGCTGCGGTTGCCTGCCGAATCGAACCAGATGTCCAGAACATCTGTCATGAAAGAACCTCCCGCTATGTTCGCGATGAGGATTCCGATAAGAATTTCTCCAATCAGACCGGGAAGCCCGAGCTTGGAGAAAACGAATGAACCTATACGGGCCATCACGAAGATGACTGCCATTGCGAACAGAACCTGCAAGAGGAATTCCATACTCACTGGTATTCTATAATCTTATAAAAAACTGAGATAAAGAGTTTGGATGGGAAGGGGTTTATCTCGAAATCAGAAGAGGAACCTTACTGATCCGTAGCTGTTCTTGGATTTTCCGAAGGAGAATTTCACTCCCTCAGCGCTCTTCGCAACGGGTGCGGGAAGAGCCGCGAATGCCTGGGCTGCGGGGAGGGGGATCACATCCACCTTCTCCTCTGCCGCCGGCATCTCCTCGACCATCACGTCCTCGGAAACGGTTGCTGATGTTTCCGCGACGGTGGTGTCAACTTCATCAAGGGTGATCTCCTCGGTGATCTTCTGAAGCCTTCCGTCCTTGAAGACGAAACGGCTGGTGCGGACCTTCTTCTCGGGATCGAGCTCGGGAACGACCTGGAGGTTCTCCTGGTTGAAGTCAGTGTTGTCCTTCACCTTGATCAGGAGCTCATCCTTGCTGGAGGTCTCTGCGACGGTTCCGGTCACTCCGGAGACTGCCGCTACGGCATCGGTCACGTGCCTCTCGATGGCATCCAACTGGATCCTGTTGACGGACACTGTGGTTGCGACCACCATCATAGACTCGTTGAAGTAGTCCTTCTCTGCGGTCATGTATCCCTCGAATCCGGCCACCGCTGCTTCGGTGACATCCCACTCGGGGATGATGACTGCTGCCTTGGGGTACTGGGGCCAGATGGTCAGATAGACTGCATAGGCATCCGCTGCCTCATCGCTGACATCCCAAACAGGAGCGACAGTCCAAGTGGACTCCTCGGGAATTGATGCGAGGTATTCGCAGTAGTTCTCAGCCGCGGTATCCCACTCGGGAATGATGGCTGCTGCCTTGGGGTACTGGGGCCAGATGGTCTGGAATGCCATGAAGGACTCTGCGGTCTCATCTGCGATCTCCCAGACGGGCTCGACTGCCCAGGTGGACTCCTCGGGGATTGATGCTAGGTAGTCTGCATAGGTCTCTGCTGAGGCCTCGGTGACATCCCACTCGGGGATGATGACTGCTGCCTTGGGGTACTGGGGCCAGATGGTCAGATAGGCTGCATAGGCATCCGCTGCCTCATCGCTGACATCCCATACAGGTGCGACTGCCCAGGTGGATTCCTCGGGAATTGATGCGAGGTATTCGCAGTAGTTCTCAGCCGCGGTATCCCACTCGGGGATGATGGCTACGGCCTTGGGGTACTCGGGTCTGATAGTTCCGAATGCCGCAAGGGCCTCGACAGCCTCGTCGGTGAGGTCCCATGCGGGTTCGACTGCCCAGGTGGACTCCTCGGGGATAAACGCGAGGTAGTCTGCGAAGGCATCAGTGGTGGTGTCCCATTCAGGAACGATCACTGCTGCCTTGGGGTACTGGGGCCAAATGTTCTGGTATGCCACGAAGGACTCTGCGGCCTCGTCGGCAATCTCCCAAACAGGGGCGACTGCCCAGGTGGACTCCTCGGGCATCATTGAAATATAATCTGTAAAGTTAGCGGCGGATGCTTCCGTCACATCCCACTCAGGGATGACGGCGACTGCCTTAACGGGTGCGGGCTCCTCAGCAGGGATCATTCCCATGAATCCTACGAAGGACTCGGTGATGTCAACCTCGGGTTCCTCCTTGATAAAGTCCTCGAGCTTGGGAACTGCCCTCTCAACATAGAGGACATCCTCCTCTTCGGCCCTGATCTGCATCGACTGCTGGACATAGGGCTTGAGCATGACCTTCTCCTCTTCCGGGACCGCTGCAGGAACCTCTGCCTGTGCTTCGACAGTTGATTCATCCTGAGTGACTGCGGCAGGAACAGGTGCGATCATGGCATCCATGATCTCCATCTCATCGATTGCTACATCCTCTGCACGGATCTCGTCCGCGGTCTGGATGAAGTCATAATCCTCGAGGGTGACCTTCGATACAGATTCCTTGATGAATCCGTCCTGAAGCTGTCCAACGTGTGTGTCTACTTCCTCGTTCATTCCGCGCTTGATGTTGCCGAAAAGAGATTCTGGCTTAAACTCAACTTCTGCTGCAGGTTCTTTGCTGACAACGACCTCTATCTCTTCGGCTTCTACTTCGGCCGGTTCATCATCGATGATCTCGGGTCTGATTATCAGCGGCTGATCGTAGAACTCCTCGATCTTGGGCTGCTCGGTAACAGGAGCCTCAGCAGCAGGCTGTTCTACAGGAGCCTCAACAACAGGTTCTGCGATGATCTCAGGAACGATCTGCTCCGCCGGGGCTTCCGCAACTGGTGCCTCAACAACAGGTTCTGCGGGGACCTCCACAATCGGTGCCTTTGCTATAGGCTGCTGCACCGGAACCTTGACGATAGGCTGCACTTTGGCAACCGGTCTGACTGGTTCGGCCTTGGGGGCCTTGAAGGACTTTGCAGAATAATCCTCGATGTTCGCTGTCTTGGAAACGGGAATCTGTACCCTGGTCACCTTTGTGTCAACGGCGGCAGGCTTGAATTCCATCTCAGAGTTGCTAAACGCCTCCTCTGCGGTGGTCCCGTGTACAAAGACCTCGATATCGTCCGATACCTGGAAGTTCTCGAACCCATATGCACTCAGATCACGAGCACCTGTGTTCGCCTTCTTCGATACAGTAGATTCGCGCGTCCTTTCAATCTTCTTGGTGAGCGCAGATATCTGCCCCACCCCATTACGAAACGCGTCGGCGAATTCCGACTTCTTCAGATTCGGTATTGATATACTACCGAACAGGCTACGAGAGCCTTCGCTAAATTTGCGTGAGCCTAAACCCATGCTATCCCATCCAGGGAACATATCTTCGTAATACGATATAAAGGTCTCGCCTTTATTCTTAATAAGGAATGATAGCGACCTTATGAATGTGATGGATAATACATCCCATTGATGTTCAGGTCTTGACTCTTTTCTCAATCATCAGATAATCGATAGCCAGATGCCTAATGATATACAATGCTGAACCATCCTCAATGTAGGACTTTAAATTGATGGATACTATTTACACCCTTTATGTCTGAGAATGAGAGCAGAGCTTCCTTCAGCGGAAAGGTCGGATTCGTCCTTGCCGCTTCCGCCTCAGCGGTCGGTCTCGGGAATCTTTGGAGATTCCCGTATCTGACATCGCACTACGGCGGCGGAATCTTCGTCATCATCTACATTGTCCTCGCCTTAACGTTCGGATTCTCGTTGATGATTGCTGAGGTTGCTCTGGGTAGGAAGACAGGTAAATCCTGTATCAGTGCTTTCGGAGACCTGTGCTCCAAGTACAAGTGGATCGGAATCGTCGCTGCATTGATTCCGTTGTTGATCGTCCCATATTATTGTGTGATCGGAGGATGGGTCACAAAGTGGCTCGCCACATCGGCTATAGGCCAGCTGGACACATTGACTGAATCCGGATACTGGTGGAATTACATCACCGGAGAGATCTCCGGAATGGCCGACCCCACAATTTGGTTCCTTGTATTCGCCGCCTTGTGCATAGGCTGTATCGTATTGGGTGTCGACAAGGGAATCGAGAGGCTCAGCAAGATTCTGATGCCTCTGCTCCTCATCATGATGATTGGAATAATCATCTACGAATTCACACTGCCCAACATCTGGGACGGAGTAAACTTCTACCTCAACCCCGATGTATCCAAGCTGAGCGCAGGAACCTTCCTGGGCGCGATCAGTCAGATCTTCTACTCCATGTCATTGGCCATGGGAATCATGATCACTTACGGTTCCTACATGAAGAAGGATGTCAGCATCGAGAGATCTGCCAGGAACATCAGTGCTATCGATACCAGTGTCGCAATCCTTGCAGGTCTGATGATCATCCCCGCAGCGTTCACCCAGGGTCTTGGAGACTCCAGCGGAATGGGACTCATGTTCGTCGCACTGCCTCAGGTCTTCGAAAGCATGCCTGCGGGAGAGATTGTTGCACCTATCTTCTACCTGCTCGTTCTGTTCGCCGCAATGACCTCGGCCGTCTCGCTCTTGGAGACCGTTGTCTCTGTATTCGTGGATATGAAGAAGGCCAGAAGGAAACAGTCCATAATAGTCTCCAGCATCATACTGATCGTGCTGGGTGTCATAACCGTACTGGGATTCGGTCCGCTCATGATAGATATCGGTCCGTTCTCCCAGGGTGCAGGATGGCTCGGAATATTCGACAGTATCACCAACTCCGTACTGATGCCTATCATCGCCATAGTGACCTGTATCTTCATCGGATATGTGATCAAGGTCACGGTGATAACCGACGAGGTTAAGGCTGAAGGCATGGCGTTCAGATTCGAGAAACCGTTCACAGTCATGATCAAATATGTCTGTCCGATTCTGTTGACCTTCATGCTGGTCTTCGGATTGCTGGACCTGTTCGGCATATTCAGTCTGTACTGACAGTAAGGGTGTCCGGAAACGGACACCCGCCTTTCCATCAACCAGAATTGTCACGTTTTTTATACCGCATCTTCCGATGAGCCTGGTCGGTAAGGACAATGGCGAGCATCTCTCAGCGCATCGAATCACTCCCGATGACCAAGATGACATGGGGAATTCTGTTCCTGGTAGGCCTGGGATGGATGTTCGATGCGATGGACCAAGGGATGGTCAGCGGAGTCATCGCTGCCATCGGTACTGATTGGGACCTCTCGAAATACGAACTCAGCTGGCTGACCAGTTCAGGTATCTTCGGAATGATCCTGGGAGCCGCTCTCTCTGGAGCGATATCAGACCGCTTGGGAAGGCGCGCGGTTATCCTCTATACATTGTTGATATACAGTATAGGCAGCTTCCTTTGCGGGATCGCCACCGAATACTGGATGCTGATCATCTTCCGTTTCATAACCGGTTTCGGACTGGGTGGAGAACTTCCGGCCGCCTCCACGTTGGTGAGCGAACTCTCTCCTCTGAAATCGAGAGGGAGGAATGTAGTCATCCTCGAGAGCTTCTGGGCTTGGGGATGGATCGCCGCATCCCTCGTGGCATTCCTCGTGATACCGGCATACGGATGGCGCATGGCATTCTTTGTAGGTGCTGTTCCTGCACTGTTCGCCGCCGCATTGCGTTTCAAGGTCCCCGAATCCCCCAGATACCTGGAGCTCAACGGAAGGCGCGATGAGGCTGAGAAGATAGTTTCTGAAATGGAATCTGCTGCCGGCGTAGTATCCTGTCCCGACAACTCTGTCCCTGAAAAGGCTGAAAAGAGACCGTGGTACGAGGAATTCAGGATGCTCTGGAAGAAAGAGAATCTCCGCTCTACGTCAGTCCTATGGGTCATCTGGTTCGGTATTAACTTCGGCTACTATGGGTTCGTGCTCTGGACTCCCAGCCTGCTAACGGAACAGGGATTCGATATCGTCAAGAGCTTCGGTTTTACCGTTATCATGTGTCTAGCGCAGCTCCCGGGTTACTTCAGCGCGGCCTATCTGGTGGAGAGGTGGGGGCGCAAACCGACCTTGATAGTCTACTTCTTCGGAACGGCATTGGCCTCATGGTTCTTCGGACACGCCGATTCGGACGAGACCATCCTCGCTGCGGGTTGTCTCCTGTACTTCTTCGCCCTCGGTGCATGGGGATGCGTCTATTCCTACACCCCTGAGGTCTATCCCACGGATGTCCGCGGTTCCGGAACTGGTTGGGCATCAGCCTTCGGACGTATCGGAGCCTTCATCGCCCCGTTCATCGTCCCCGTTCTGTATTCCAGCTTCGGAAAGGATGAAGGGTTCATACTGGTGTTCGCGGTCCTTGCAGCGGCATTCGCACTTGTGGCGCTGGTGATCCTGGTATTCGGCAGAGAGACGAAGGGGATCAGTTTGACGGACACATCGGAATGAGACGTCAGAAAAACAGCATAAAAGGTTTGGAATGGGTCGGCAATTACGCCGACACCACCCCTCAATGACATTGATGATCGCCGTGGGCATGGCATGCCGCATTAGGATCGAAGTCGAGTGTTCCTTTGAGGTACTGCTCCACCGCCTGATCGGCATTCCCGCTGACCCCCGGGATGAGTTTGATACCGCGTGAAGCGATCATGTCCCTCGCTCCTCCGCCGATACCTCCGCAGATGAAGACCTCTACCTTCTCCCTCATCAGGATCTCGCCGAGGGCTCCGTGTGATAGCCCGTCATTTCCGATCACTCTGGAGCTGAGTACCTTTCCATCCTCTACATCGTAGACCTTGAACTGCTGAGTCCTTCCAAAATGCTGGAAGACCATTCCGTTTTCGTATGTGACTGCAATCTTCATGTGGTCCCCGTACCCCTTCTAACTAATTATAACTGACTTAGACCTCTCAATCACTCAGTGCGAATGCGGGAAGGCCAGTGCAACGGCCATCATTATTGCGATTCCGATCAAGATCAGCATCAGGGTCCTGTAGCTCCTGTCCCTGTGGAAAGATTCCGGGATCATGTTGCAGGTGATCACATACAGCAAGGTTCCTGCCGCGAATGTCAATGGGATTCCGAGTGTTCCTTCCACCTCCATATCGCTGAACAGAAGGAAGAAAAGCAGCCCAGCAACAGGCGTGATCAGGGAGAACAGCCCGAGACGGAACATCGACGATTTCTTATCGAGATCAGACAGCAGCATAGTAGATGACAACGAAAATAGCTCTGCGAACTTGTGTATGCACAGACCGATTGTGGCCATGAGCCCTACCTCCTCTCCGGCCATGAACATGGCCGCAAGGGCGAGACCGTCGCATGCTGCGTGAATCGCGAGACCTACGAAAGAGGACATCGATGTGACCCTGTGCTCATGACCGTCATCGTGCATGTGGCATCCGCAGGTGGCCAGGTGTTTATGCTTCATGATGGTATCAATCACCATGATCACAAGGAATCCTGCGAGAAGCGCATACATCGCGAAATGTGTATCTATTCCGCCTTCCTCACATTCCTCCAGACCCTCTGGAAGGAGCATGAAGACCATCAGCCCCATGAATATTCCCGTACTCAGGGCTATCATCATATGTGCGCTCTGATCCTTCAGCTTGCCCATCTGAGGAAGATAGGCCGCTATGAGGGAAACTGCGATCAGCAGCAGCGAATAGAGCGCGAACAGCAACAAAGCATCCATACACCTCTTTTCAGATGGCGATTATTAAAATATTCGTATTATGTTAATAACTTTCAATCATCTGAATGGAGGATATTATTAACCGGGTACCATGACGATCATCAGCGTATCACTGAACGACGAATACACGGATATGCTTGACAGCATCCAAAGCGCTTACGGACTCAAGGGAAGATCTGAGGCGATGAGGGCATCGATATCCGTCGCCATGAATGAGATCAAGGAGATGAGCTCCCTTGAAGGGGTCATAGAAGGTGTCCTGATCATCGTCAGAGGCAACCATGCGGACCCTTGGATGATCCAAATCCAGGCCAAATATCAGGATATCATCAAAACGCAGATGCATTCACATCTGAAGGACCACAAATGCCTCGAGGTCATGGTGGTCTCCTGCGCATCGAAGGAACTGTCCGACATGATGAAGGACATCCGCGCTCAGGACAAGGCCGATTACGTCAAGTTCGTCAGAGGATGAATTGATCGACTCGTGAAGATGCATCTAGCATCAACATACCGTTCTCTTATCCAAACACCGACACTTTTTCCGACTGTACATCTGTACGAATTATATCTGTCGTCTACAGTTCATAAGTCGTAATACGCGAAGAAGGAGAAACTTCCATCTTCGATTGAATAGGAGATTTAGCAATGAAACAGACAGTAATTCTAGGCAACATCGTCACCATGGATGAGAAAAGACCTACAGCAAAGGCGGCATTGGTCAAGAACGGGGTGTTCACGTATATCGGCGACGCCGATACAGCGAAACAGCTCGGAGGTTCCGATGCGGAGATCCTGGATTACGGAGAGAGTTTCATCTACCCCGGATTTCTGGAATCGCACACCCACGGCGCATTCGCCGGATACCGCTCGATCGGACAGGCCAACCTGACTGTGGTGATGCCTCCGGATTACAAGAAATACCCCGCAGTCATAAAAGAGTTCATAAAAAACAACCCTCAGCGCGAAGTGTACCTGGCTGCAGGTTGGGGCGAGACAGGGGAATACATCTCCAGGACATATCTCGACGAGATATGCGCCGACAAGCCGCTGATCATGCACTCAGCCGGAGGGCACTCCCTCCTCCTCAACACGAAGGCTCTGGAATGGGCCGGGATCGATGCGAAGTATGCCAAGGAGGTGGGATACGACCTGGTCCATGTGGATGAGAACGGCGAACCGGACGGGTACGTCTGCGAGATGCCCGTGCTGCGCATTCTCAACATGATACCGAACTCATTCGAGGATCTGAAGAATTATATCCTAGATTGGCAGGACTTCATCATCGCCAAAGGATTCACTGCCGTAGCCGATGCAGGGGCCGAGCTGCTCTTCCCCGAAGCATCCAGAGTATACCATGAACTGGAGCAGGAGGGAAAGCTGAAGCTGCGTACATACTCCTATCTGCTGGCCCCCGACAACGTCGAGAGTCCGAAAGCAGAGATCGCCCGCATAGCGGCAGACCGTGCGAAATACAGCGAGGAATACTACCATGTCATCGGGGTCAAGGCGTTCCTTGACGGTGTGACCGAAGCACATACCGGATGGCAGAATCAGGATTATGCGGATCAGCCCGGCTACCACGGTGTGGAGCGCTTCAACGACCATGATAAGATGGTGGAGCTCATCGTGGAAGCGGACAAGGAAGGACTGTCGGTGCACGTGCACTCCGAAGGAGGCGGTGCTACACACTTCATGCTCGGATGCATAGAAGATGCGGAGAAGATCACCGGGGACATGGATCAGCGCAACATACTCGCGCATCTGCATTTCGTCACTGACGAGGACATCAGACGCATGGCATCGACACACTCCGTTCCCGCAGTGGCCCCGCTGTGGACTGCGAAGATCCCCGCCTTCTTCGAGCAGGAAGCGAAATATGTGGGAGAGGAACTGGCGAACCAATCCTATCCAATTAAATCGTTCTTCGACACGGGATCTGTTCCAGTATTCCATTCCGATTATCCGGTCTCCCCCATGGTCGACATCGGCCTCAGCATATACATGGCTGAGTTCCGCGCACTCCCGCAAGAGGAGTATGGCGGTATGGCGACTCAGGGCAATCCCTCGGAGTGCATCACTCGCGAGCAGGCATTGCGTGCGATGACTATCAACGTAGCATATCAGTGGCACCAGGAGAGCCGTATGGGTTCGATAGAATGCGGAAAGCTCGCCAACATGACGGTGTTCGACTGCGATCTGCTCCATGACGATGCACAGAAGGTCGCGAATGCAAAGGTCAAGGCCACGATCATAGACGGTGAAGTCGCATACAGCAGGTGAATACCTCAGGCTTCACAAACTCTTTCGGCCCGGTCCATTCCGGGTCGTAACTACTTCGTCAGCAATTACCAAAAGACTCTTCTTTCATTCAACGAGAACATTCTAGTGAATTCAGCAAGAAGCACAAGAATAGTAGTCTGGATGATGAAAAAATAGTGCTCCCGACGGAAGGCACCACCCTACCTTGCCAGCATATCCGAAAGAGGGGTCAAAAACTGGTTCTTTGGACCGGTTCGATTTCCCCTGGGAATTGACCATTCTAACCATCGTTTTCCTCTACGCCCTACTATTGATTTCACTATCTGCAAACTGTTCAGTCTGATCATACATTAGTCAGGCGGAGTATGCGATAATTGCGCGATAAACCTTTTTCAAACCTCTTAAGAAACGATATACAAACAGGAGTGAAAACACATGGCAGAGAATACTGCAAAGGCCGAAATGGCCCAGGAAGTCAGACAGGCACTTGGAATACAGAACGCACCCGGACAGGCAGTCACGAAGGGAACGCAGAAGACCCCCATCATGACCTTCAACAAGGATCATGTGTACCTCGGTCTCAAGCTCGTCTCCTACTACGACGAGAAGACCGATGTTCAGCGCGAGGCCGTCCCCAGGATCACCGCATCCTTCAACGGACAGTTCGTCGAAATGCCCCTCGACGGCGAGTGGTGGAGCGCCTACGCCGCATTCGTGGCGAAGTTCGCAAAGGCCCTCGACGGCGTCAAGATCGACAACGAGACCATCATCGACGATGTCGACTTCGCCCAGAAAGCGATGGCCAAGTTCAGGACGGCAGCGTGAAGACCATCTCGGATCGCCCGTTCATCGTTGATGTATGGCATGTCTGGAGCAACGGAGACCTCCGGAAGCAGCGCTTCCGCTATTCCTCCCGTGAGGATGCGGAAAGGGCCGCCCGGAGCCAATTCGAGCTATCGGACACGACCAGGATCAGGCTGAGCAGGGAGAATCCGTACGGAGGCAAGGCAGAAGTGCTGAAGATCTGGGAGAAGTGAGGGCCTCGGAGAGGAAAGGATCATGGGAACCTGTACCGAAACGCTTTCCTGATCTGTTCGCTCTCTTTCCAATATTTGACTCCTTATGCCCGTGATCCCCTCAGATTCGGGGCTCCCGCACCCAAAATCGGCACCGAGAACATCCGCCCGGCGGGAATCAGCCGGGAACCTATCTTATAGGTGAACAAATGGCTTCAAACAACTTAGAGAACGGAATTCAGAAGCTCACGCCCAGCGAGGTGACGCGCATCTTCTCAGGAATGTCACCCCTGAAGGCGACGAGATACTACAACAAGATCATGACCAATCCGAACAGCCCCAACCAGAACATAGACGTCATCAGACAGTATCGTGAGCAGAACCCTCAGAAGTTCCTCACAGACGAGCAGATGAACGCCCAGTTCGGCAACGGGAACCGCGGAAAGAAAGGGTCATGGATGTACGGCAAGGGATACGGCCGCGGATACGGCGGACAGTACCGTGACAGGTCCGGAGGACGCGTCTACGACAGCGATGGATTCGCATACGATAACCAAGGGAACCGCTATGATAGCCGCGGTAACAACACTGGCGGATACCATGACGGCGGATCCGAATCCTTCCAGGGCTACGGCAACCCCAACGGTTTCTCCGATTACTACGGAGCTGCCAACCAGGCACCCCGCGGAGGTTTCTTCGGAAGGAACAACCGCAGACAGCAGCGTCCGATCTCGGAGGTGCGCAGCTACGACGACCTCTACAGCACAGTTTCAGGTCTGAAGAGCGATGTGGCGAGGACCAGGTACTTCCAGAAGGTCCTGAACAATCCTCAGACTCCCGAGGAGACCAAGGTCAACCTGGTCAGGCTCAGGAACAACGCCCCGCACATGTTCGCACCGGACGACGAAGCGATCGCGGCAGGCCCACAGGTGCAGCGCAGAGGATTCTGGGCAGCCCATTGGAAATCCCAGGAGGAGTTCGATTCGATGACTCCGAAGGAGAAGAAGTTCTTCGTCAAGGCCTTCCAGGGTCGCAACAGGAACGGCAACTCCAGCTACGCCCTCAAGGTCCTGACCAATCCCTCGGCATCCCCCGAAGATAAGCAGGCCGTCTGCAGTGTCGTGCAGAAGAACCCTGACCTCTACTTCAAAAGGAAGGGCGGAAGGCAGTACGGCAGGAATTATTGAGGCTTGAGGATGAACGGAATCATACGTGTTTCAGCGATAGCTATGGCCGTTCTCTTCATAGCGACAGCGTCGGCCATCATCCTCACGGATGGTTCCGATGCTTCTACCACCACATACAATCTCCAGTACGAGGTAGGCCAGGAGGTCGACGAGGATCTGACAGCTCTCATCGGAAAGACCACGGTATTCTATTCAGGCGATGTGCCTCCGGGACTGGAGGTCACCCTGGAGAAGACCGGATCGGCCTGGTACGGCAGCGTCTACACAGCGTATCTCAGTGGTACGGTCACCGCCTCGACGGGATCCTATGTGTTCAAGATGACCGATGACAGCGACTTCTATGAGTTCCATGTCTCGATCTACACCGGAGAATGCACCGTCACATACGACGCTGGGATCGGCCTGGTCAAAGGCAATCAGACCTGGACAGAGACCATAACCAAAGGATCCTACGCATCCCTGCCCCAGGCGACCCATTCCAGCGGAGCCTATGACTTCGTCGGGTGGGCTGTATCCGCCACCTCATCTGCTGCCTTGGAGTCCTACGCCCCGACAAAGGACGTCACCCTCCATGCGGTATGGAAGAGGAACACCGTGCAGATCTCCGATGCCATTGCCACCATCACAAGCGGCCAAACATCGGTGCTCCCGATGAGGACTGTCCCTTCCGATGCCGTGCTCTCGGTATCCTCCCTCGGAGGACTCGGGAGCGCCAGCGTGCGCGTGAGCGATGAGGGAATCGTTCTGGATATGGAAGGTGTGGAGCCGGGAACCTACTACGTGACCGTTTCCGCATCCTACACCGGATACATCACCGGAGAATCGGTGATCACCGTCAAGGTTCCGATCACCATAGTCAAACCGATCGAATACGTCCTTTCGGCAGGCGACGCTTTCTCCTACACCCCGGTGACCAACCCCACCAACGCGGAGATCACCCTGAGCTACGTGACCATCGACGGTAACGTCGTCACCGATCACGACCTCTCCGTGGAGGGAAGGACCATCAACGGCACTTTAACCAGGACAGGTACCTACTCCATCACCTACACCGCATCACTCGACGGGTACGTCAACGTGACCAACACGGTCTTCGTGAAGGTGAACGAGAGGCCGATCACGGCTCCGGCACCGATAATGGGCGCCATCACCGCAACACCCAGAGCGAACGAGCCCAGAGTGTATGACTTTGTACTCAGCGGCTATGCCAACGCATCGAACATCATCTGGTCCTACGAGGGAAGGGTCTTCGCGACATCCTCCTCCACGGCATTATTCGAGTTCCCTGCATCCGGCAGCTACACCGTCACATGCACCCTGGCAGGCTACGACGGATCCTTTGTTTCTGAGGATTTCACAGTTATATGCCTGGACAACTACCACCGCGAAGCGGCATGGGCAGGTGTCAGATACAGCTGCATCGTGGAATCCGATGCCGAAGTGTCCATCCAGAACGGGGCACCCTTCAGCGTGGTCACCCAGGAGCTCAACGGCAAGACCTACAGGATGATCGTCGGAACACCTTCCGATGCCTACATCGGGGAATCCTATGATGTCCACGTCGGTAGTGATTCCTGGTCCGTAACGATCTACAGAACGGAGACATCCGCACCTGTGGCGGACTTTGATCTCGTCCTCAGCGATGACGGATACACTGTTGTTGCAGTGTTCAAAGGACAGAACGCATCGTTCTACTCCTATGACTTCGACGGAGACGGCATAGCCGAGCAGGGCAACGCCTTCACTTACAGCAAGGAGGGAAGGTACACTGTAGTCTGCAAAGCGGTTAACAACGTATCCGAGGTATCGAGATCAGAGATGGTATCGATCAACCTCATCCCCCATGAGGATGTGGACATCTCTGAACTGACGGACTTCGAGATGCTCGTCGGTGAGAGACTGGATGTCATTCTTTCTGTGGATGAGGGGGTACCCATCACAGTCTCCGGTTCAGCAGCCGGATTCGTTACGGTATTGGATGGTGTATTGAGAGCTGAACCTACCGAGAAGGGGGTCTTCGACCTAACCGTCTCGGTACACAACGGCAACCAGGCAACTGTGTCCAAGACCATAAAGATTACCGTCAGAGGAACCGAGATCCAGGATCTGGAAGAGGAGAGACATGATTACATGGTCGTCATGGCCGTGTTCTTCGTCATCTCGGTATCGGCCATCGCGGTCTTCATCCTTAGAGACATAAGACCGCAGCAGTCCGGATACGGCCAGGGATCCTCGATTATCAAGAGATTCCAGAGAAGGAGGCAGTACAGATGACCGAAGTGGCCATCCCCGTCATCACAATCTGGGATATTCTGGCGAACGCCCTCGACGATCCGTGGTTCTGGGGGCTCTCCGCAGCGGGTGCCTTCGGTACCGCGCTGATAATCAGGTACAGGATAAGGAGGTGCCTCTGATGGTGCTCCCTGCGATAATCCCGGCGATAGCTTCGGCTTTGGCCTGGATCGGCATCGACCTGGGTATCTCCTACTTGACCAAGGACTCTGACAGCGTCACCTACGTCTCCGGTCTCGACTTCAGCCAGTTCTTCGAGGCCTACTGGCTCCCTCTCCTGATCTACGCACTCATGATGGTCTCAGCGATAGCTCTGGCCATCCCGAAATAGCATTCGAACGACGTTCCCGGTATCCGTTATTGAAAACCGGGCCCAAAACGAGTTGAAAACATGTTAGCAAACATCAAACTTGCAGCCGTGTTCGCAGTCCTCGTCATGGCACTGGCAGGGTCCTCCGTCCTCGTGACGGATTCCCAGCAGTCCGATGCCATCGGGGAGGACCTCAGCGCAACCTACGGCTCACCTACGAACATCAACATCGCTCCCGGCTACAGGTGGACCTACACACCTGACTTCCCGAGCGATCTGACCGAATACCTCACGGTCTCCCTCCAGGTCAACGACGGCAACGTTGGATCAGTCAGCGGAAAGACCGTGACCGTGAACATCCCCACCAACGCTTCTGCGGGTACGAAGTACAACGTCGTCATCAAGGCGATGATGACATCGCCTGTCTCCCAGACAGCCTATCAGTATGTCACATTCACCGTCGTAAGCGGTCTCAGCGTCAGCGGAACAATCAACGACATCATCAAGGGCAGCAACATCAACTTCACCCCTACCGGTACCTCCGGAATGGGTGATGTCACCTGGACAGTCACATCCGGCAAATCCCTGCCCGACGGCCTTACCCTCAGCAACGGGGTCGTTTCCGGAACCCCCACCGCACTCGGCGCCCAGACCGTCTACCTGACAGCCACAGCACCCGGAGGGGAGACCAAGAACCTGGAGGTCGGATTCACAGTCTACTCCAAGATCGTCGGAGGATCCGCTGAGACCATCAAGTCCTACAACACCACGGTCTCGTCCACAGCCATCACCAACGGATCCGATATCGGCGTCACCTGGTCCGTCACCAGCGGAACACTTCCCTCTGGGTTCACTCTGAACACCAGCACCGGAGTCGTTTCCGGTAAATCCGGCACCGTCCAGTCCACGACCGTCACCATCACCGGTACCGCGACGAACGGACCTTCCCAGTCGGCCACCAAGCAGATCACCATCCAGTCCGAGCCTGCCCTCACCCTGAGCTGCAGCTCCTCGATCCTGACCTACAAGAACAACGCGACGGAGAAGACAGCTTCCATCACGGCATCCGATTCATCGACCAAGACCTGGACGATCAGCGAGTTCAGCGGAGCAACCATCTCCGACGGTATCCTCAAGGTGAAGAATTCCACAGCGGTCGGAATGAACCAGACCATCACGGTCACCTGTGAGACTGCTTACGGCCAGTCCAAGACGATCGACATAACAGTCAGCGTCGAGGACATCCTCGCGATCTCCGGAGACGATGTCCTGAACATCCTGGCCGGGAACACCGGTGGTAACACCTCTGCGTTCACCGTAACAGGTGGATCCGGCAACACCCTTGCAGCCACCACATCGGTCACAGGACTTAACGTCTCCATCGAGAACGGACAGCTCCATGCCCAGAAGTCCTCGATCGGAACCGGGAACACCGCAACCGTTACAGTAACCTCTGCAGCGGGCCAGACCGCTTCCACCGAAGTCACCGTCAACGTCTACAGCCAGCTGGTATTCACATCCGCACCCACAGGCGGAGCGATCATCTACGCCGTGTGATAGATATGAACTGCGAAATGAGAATGCTCATGTTCGCGGCCTTGGCCATACTCATGGCCTCGGCCTGCGTCATGATCCATGATTCGGACGATTCCGATGCGTATGATCTCGTGGAGGATGACCTCACCATCAACGTGGGCCAGACCAAGACCTTCTACTGGGTCGACGATCTCCATGAGGACTGGTGGGATCTGATCCAGGCTGCAGGCGGCAACTATACCTGTGGTTTGGCCACGAGCACCACATGGGGTAGCTGGGTAAACTATTCGCAATACGATCTCGAGCCCTCTGTCCACGGTCTTGAGCTGACTGCCAAATCAACACTATCACCAGGCAAGTACTATATGCGCCTGGTCATCATGGACGAGGGAGGCGTGGACGAGCTCGAGGACCTCCTCTACGGTGTGACCGTCAAGGCGGCATCGACCACCAATTACACCGTGACCTTCTCGATCTCCTCGGGATCCTCTTACGGTTCTCTTAACAAGACCAGCATATTCGTCCCCTCTGGTACCACATACTCCAAGAGCGGCAACAGCCTGGTGTTCAAATCCGGGTCCACAACCCTGTACACAATAACCCCCACTCCAAAGACGGCTACGTCCTCGTATACGTATGAGTTCGGTTCATGGTCCTCCACATCCGGAACGATCACCGCCAACAAAACAATAACCTGTACGTTCACTAGGACAGCGGCAACCACATTGTACACCTGTTATCTGTACTACGACGCCAACGGCGGATCCGGCGCACCCAGCACCCAATCCTACACCGGTTCGAGCACCAGCAGCCACAGCTTCACAATCTCCTCAACGGCACCGACCAGGTCGGGCTACACCTTCCTCGGATGGTCAACGTCGTCATCGGCATCCACCGCTTCCTATTCCGGCGGAAGCTCGATCAGCGTCACCTACAACGGGTCGAAGACCCTCTACGCCGTATGGCAGAAGCAGGTAACATCCTACAGCATCACCGTCTACAAGGGCAACTGGGATTCGTTCAAGTGGGTCGGAGGTTCCGATACCTCCAAGTACACCTCTTCCAGCCACACCTACACGGTGGTCTCGGGAGAATCCTTCGACATCGACTGGTACGGTAAATCAAGCGAGAGCGGGAGCGGTACCGATTACACATACACCACCACCTACACCTCAAGCAACTACAACATGGCGACCTCACTGTACGGTACCAGTTTGGGTGATTCGGTCACGATCACCGGGTCCAAGAGCTACTATCCTGCGACCCAGATGACGTCGACGACCACCTACACCTACAGCTTCACCATATCGTACAACGCCAACGGCGGATCCGGTGCCCCGAGCAGCACCACGGCCACGAGCACATCGACGTCCAAGTCGATCACGCTGTCCTCCACGACACCGACCAGATCGGGATACACCTTCCTCGGATGGAGCACCAGCAGCTCCGCTTCCAGCGCATCCTACTCCGCAGGAAGCTCGTACACCTTCAGCTACGGTACCACCGCGCTGTACGCCGTATGGCAGACCAACACCATCACCGTCACCGGAACCCCTGATTCCTACGGCATCGTGGGAACAACATGGGCCTTCAAGCCCACCGTCAGCGTCAGCGGATGCTCCGTCACTATCAGCGGAGCCTCCTGGCTGACTGCCAACGGGACCAACGTATCCGGAACACCTTCGACCGCGGGTGACTACACCATCACCCTCACATTCTCGAAGTCGGGCTACACCTCGGCGACCAAGACCTTCACGGTCACCGTCCTGTCGGCACTGACATTCGATTCCAACCCCACAGGAGGGGCGATCATCTATGCAGTTTGATAACAGAATCATAGCGATAATGGCGATAGCTCTCATGGCAATCGCCGTACCCGGTCTCGCCGCATCGGCGGACGCTGACCAGGAGTACACGAGGGATTACGGAGAATTCTATTCGTACACCCTCCAGTTCGTATTCGACGGATCCGAGGCCCAGACCATCGACTGGGATTTCGGAGACGGTACCGAGCATTCCACCGAGTGGAATCCCAGACACACCTACGCAAGCACAGGAACATACTACGTCACGCAGACGACAACCAACACCCAGGGCACCACAACGGAAGTCTACAAGGTTCAGATCATGGGATTCCCCGTGGTCTCCTTCGATACCAACGGCGGATCATCGATCTCACCGATCCAGATGGAGGCCTACAATCAGACCCTGGCCAAGCCCGCGGACCCCACAAGATCGGGATACACCTTCGCAGGATGGTTCTACGACGCAGCATTCGTGAATGCAGTCGATTGGACCGCAGGCATCACAAAGTCCATGACGCTCTATGCGAAATGGACCCAGAACGAGACTCCGACGGTCACATACTCCGTGGTCTTCGACTCCAACGGAGGATCCACAGTTACGACCCAGACCGTGAACTCCGGATCCACAGTTACGACCCAGCCGGCAGACCCCACCAGATCTGGATACACCTTCAACGGATGGTACCTCGGCAGCGCCAAGTACGTGTTCAGCACACCGGTCACAGGCAACATCACTCTTGTAGCCCACTGGACCGAGAATGCGGCACCCATCGTCTACCGTACGGTATCCTTCGATGAGAACGGCGGTTCTGTCGCAGTCAGCTCTCAGAGCGTGGCCTCCGGGACCGAATTCACCGTCCCCGCCTACAGCGGGACCAGGACAGGCTACGAGTTCAGCGGATGGTCCTACAACAGCACCACATACCAGCCCGGACAGTCCATCTCGGTAACCCAGGACATCGTCCTGAAGGCTGTCTGGAGGAGCACAGCACCGGTCGTCTCCAGCATCACCGTGACATTCGATGTCAACGGAGGCTCGAAGACCGTTGCCGCTCAGACCATCCAGTCCAGCAGCACCTTCACCTTCCCATCCTATGACGGAACGAAGGACGGCTGCAGATTCGCAGGCTGGGCCCTGGGCCTCCTGACCTACCAGCCCGGACAGTCGGTGCAGCTCACCGGCAACGTCACGGTCAAGGCCATCTGGGATGCGGAGAGCGATGACAGCAAGGATATTATCGTACAGATCGAGGACTTCGTCAAGGAGCACATCATCCTGACGATCGTCATCGTTGCGATCATCATCCTGGCGACCGTCCTAGCGATGACCAGGAGGAGGTACTGACCATGAGCGCCTGGAGCAGTCTTGTGAAGGGTCTTACCAAGATCTTCGGTAAAGGCGGCTCCGCGGCCTCCTCCAAAGTTGCGGGGGAGGCCGTCCAGGCCGCCGGTGCCACCATACTCACATGGGGCAACGCCTTCAAGGTCGCGATAGCGGGAGGGTTCACCTGGCTGTTCCTCAACGGTGGTGCTTCCAACGTGGTCGCATCCACCTTGGGAATAAGCCAGAACGCAGCTCAGATCCTGATAATCTTCGGATTCGTGGTGCTCATGATCATCATAACAAGGGTGATAATCAACTACGTCCGCGGAAGATTGGGTCTGAAGCAGGAGTACTTCGATACGCCCATCGTGCAGAACACCAGGAACCATTACTGGGACGGCTACGAGGGAAGATGGAGGAGGAAGCAGCTATGAATCTCAGATTCTGGGTGCCTCTTCTGGCCGGAGTGCTCAATGCGGCGTTCATCCTCGATCTCATCATCACCTTGGCCACCGGGGAATCCCTCGGTAGTCTGCTCAGCGACTCCACAGGCAACTCCGTAGCCAACGCGGTGATAGACAACATCCCCACGGACCCCACGGTCTTCTGGATGATGTCCGGGTTCATCCTGTTCATGGTCTGCGCCCTCGAGTGTATCGTCATCTACCTGGCTTTCTACTCGGAGGTCTCCGAATGCGGAAGCTGCAGGGAGGGCCGCAGATGAACGCTTTCCGCATGATCGCAGGCATCGCCCTGTTCCTGGCATCCTCATGGATATCCCCCTACCTGGCGGACGTTCTGGGGATACCGGGCGAGATAGGCTTTCTCTGCATCGGAGGCATCCTGTCATTCCTTGGAGGGATGCTGTTCTATTCGGGGGTGAGGATGTGCAGATACTCGTACCAGTACTGATGCTGATCGTCGGCTTCGTCTTCTTCAGGAAGGCCTTCCTGCATGGGAGGATGAAGCTGGATACCGAGGTGAAGGATGTCTTCTGAGGATATCTCCAACGGACCTATGGAAACAGACCTCTCGGATAATCCTGTGATGCAACAGCAGGCCGAGGACCGTCAGAGGGAGATGGAGAGGTTCAACCGCCGTCGGAGGAACAGGATGATCCTATCCATCATTGGAATCGTTCTGTTGTCCGTGATTGCTGTCGCAGCCTGCTACTACGTCTTCGAACCCGATGCGATGCTCGCACTCCTAGAGGAGTACTGGCCTGTCCTGATGGCCCCCTTCGCAGGATGGCTGCTGGGTTCCTGGACTGTGAGGTCGCTCTATCATCCATCCGGGAAGATCGTGGTATCGGTGGATACGGAATCGCACATGTTCCGTGCGGTGTTCATCCCTGATGCGATGTTCAGATACTTCGATCAATCAGGGAACAACGTGCTGTATCACAGTATCCTCGGGATGCCTGTGTATCTCGCGGAGAACATCGATACCGAATCCGGCATCATCGAATACAGCTGGATCCATGAACTGGGTTCCATAGAGGTCATGACCAGGGAGCAGACGTACAACAACTGGAGGTCCACGCTAGAGGAGGTCCTGAGGGAGAACCTCGAGCTCATGGACCATCCCCATGTGATCGGTCTCGGTTACGCGAGGAAGTGCCTGAAGGATCAGCTGGATCTGATAGCAGGGACCCTGGGGCTCAACGGAAGGGACTTCGCGCATGACGATTCGGTCACATATCCGGAACCGGGGGAGGGATCGGATGAGCAGGGCCATCGATTACATCAGGGACATGGAGCACGGCCTGATCATAGCCGTCGGTTCGGGTAAGCAGGGGAAATCATGCAGCGTGCATTCGCTGATAGCCTATTGCTGGCCGGACCGTCCAGTCTACTTGCTGGACCCGTTGGATTACGACATCAGCATGTTCCCGGGATACCGCAAGGTCTCCCGGACCAAGGATATCCCTGTTGGTGCGGTCACCGTGATCGAGGATGTCAACAGGATCTTCCAATCCAGGGGATCCGCCAAGAACACAGGCATCCAGGGGTGGCTGTCCGTTATCTCCCACAAATCCAACGTCGTGTGCATCACGACGCAGAACATGGCCGATACCGATATCGCGTTCGTGAGGAGTCAGGACAGTATCATCCTGAACAAGAGGATGCATCAGGAGGACCTCCAGTTCGAGAGGCCCGAGTTCAGGTTAGGGCAGGCTATGGCCAACCGCTGGATCGACATCTCTGTTTCCGAACATCCCGATGTCGATCCGAGGGCCTGGTGCTTCTTCCCCAGGTTCAACGAGTGCATCGCCATTCCGAAAGTGGAATGGTGGACGTACAGGAACAGCCACATGCTCAGGGACGTGGTGCTATGACCGTACGTGTAACATCCGATGCGGAGACGGACAGGCTGCTATCCCTGAGGGTCTCCTCCCAGATACCTCTCCCGCCGGAGATCTCCCTGGCGGATCCGTCGTTGTCGGCGGAATACTTCGGGATGTCGACATTCTACGAGGCCTACGGTCTCGGATCCCATCCGGTGGCGATGCTTCTGAAGAATCGTCTCGTGAACACCATGATGTCCAACGCCCTGGCAAGATCGCAGCATCTCGACAGGGTGGCGCACTACGGCGCCTGGCTGGGGAACGGGACCGTAGCGATCGAAGACCTGACCCATCCCGTGAAGGATGACGGCAGGGGGCGGGCCGATAAGCCCCGCAGGGGATGGTTCCCCCACGGCGGCAACGCCGACGTATCCCACCAGGGAACCCCGCCACCATCCCCATAATGTCGCCCGACGGACGCGTGAGCGGACGGCGCGCACACGAGCAAGCCTTAGCGAAGCGAGTGTGCGGGCGACAAACAGGCCGTGCGGACGCCGGTCAGGGCGACAGCCCCCGAGCGTCCGCCGGCCGCCTTCCAATCGGCCACACAGTGGCCGCTTACCGCCCCGCAGAGGGCATTCACATTCAATCACATGAAGGCCCGGGAGAGCCTTCTCACCCGATCTCCCATCGATATACCATGTCTATAGAGGATTACGACTTCAGATTGGAGGAGGTGAGGCTCCGTGCCCTCAACAGGGATCTCGCACTCGCTGAGAAGCAGGGTCTTGCCGAGCAGGCGGCACTCCGTGCCCATCCGGTCGTTTCCCATATCCTCAACGAACCAATAGAGAGTACAGAGTATCCTGCCATAGAGTACCTTATACTTGCACAACAGACAGGAAGGTCCGTTTTGGACATCTATAGCGATGTTCAAGCAGGAAAGACATGCTTCATCGACACCGAAGGCAACCATTGCTTCTACCGTCCGGTGTATCACGAGTATTTGCATTGGACGATGCCCGGTCATGATACCGACAGGCCTCTCAGGAAAGGATGCGGGATGATCCATTCCAGGTCCGGCGGTCTCGTCTACACCAGCTGTCCCGACCACCCGGAGCATTTCTGCCAGGCGAAGCGTCTGCATTGTTGGTCCCCCAGATGCCCTCAGTGCTTCAACGACAAGGCCCTCAAGCAGGGCGTCAAAGCGGAGGAGATGCTGCTGGCTTACAAGGAGCTCCATGAGGGCGAAGGCGAATACGTAGGGGATATCGGCCATTGGGTCGTATCGCCTCCGCAGGAGGTGATGAAATCTCTGATGCAAACGCGTGACGAATACATGCAGGTCCTGGGTTGGGTCTACGGATGCCTCCAGATGTGCGGCGCGACCGCAGGCATCACTGTCTTCCATCCTTGGAGGGAGCAGAATGAAAGGTGGCTCCACTCACCGCATTTCCACAATCTCTGCTACGGATACATCGATACCGACAGGTTCCTCAGGATGAATCCGGGATGGATCATCAAGAAGGTCCATCCTGACGAGAAGATCAGGTCCATAAGGCATAACGCCGCCTATCTCTACACGCACCAGGGCCTCGCTTATTCGGAAGTGGATCCGGACGATGTTGATTGGGATCTTGACTTCCTCAATTACATGATACCGGGCCTCAAATCCGAAGGTGCCGATTATGAGGATGAGGATTACGAGCATCTCCTCAACGATAAGGGACGCATGGCGGGGGACCTCTCCGATTTCGATTGGGAGGATTGGACCATGTCCCGTCTCAAGAAGGAGGTCAGGATTGTCTACTGGGGCGGCGTATCCAGGAACAAGATCAGGACTCTGGACATTGATAGGCAGCACAAGATAAGGTGCTGTCCGGAATGCGGAGAGATACTCAGGGTCTTCGACGGCATCCATGACAGCATAGGTAATTACGTAAGGTACATCCAGGACAACAGGATCCTGGTCCTGTCACATCAGTATGCTCTAATCCGCAATCTGTACCTCAGATACAAGGACTTCATGCGCGAGAACGACATAACCCCGTCCGATTTCGCGGAAATGATACCATTCGCAATCTCAACGCTCCAGTTCGCTAGGAACGATAAGGATATCACGGTCAGCGGACCCTTTGCCGAGCCCGATTCCTTCTTCCT